>CAXRAV010000113.1:0-2875 GCA_964228585.1 Candidatus Limnocylindrus sp.
GACCTGGTGCGCAAGATGGATAGCACCGTGGACGGGGAGTTCCAGAAGTACACCGTTGCTGGTGGCGCATACATCCGAGAGCACTTCTTCGGGCCGGAGCCTGCGCTGGCGCAACTTGTTGCGCATCTCAGTGATGAGGATCTGGTGCGCCTGCGTCGCGGCGGACACGATTACCGAAAGATTCACGCCGCCTACTCAGCCGCCGTGGCACATAAGGGTGCCCCAACGGTGATCCTCGCGAAGACGGTCAAGGGGTGGACGCTCGGTCCATCTGTTGAAGCAACGAACCCTGCGCATCAGGCGAAGAAGTTGACGGAGGCGGAGCTGCGCGCCTTCCGAGACCGGCTTGACCTTCCGATCCCTGATGAGAAGATTCCAGAGGCTCCGTATTACCACCCAGGGCCAGCGAGCCCAGAGGCGAAGTACATCGCAGAGCGCCGTGCCGCCCTCGGTGGACCGCTCCCATCTCGCGTCGTCCACCCTTCGGTCTGGACGGCGCCGCAGCCAGCCGTGGATGAAGAGTTTGCGGCGGGGAGCAGCGTTGCGGTGAGCACCACGATGGCCTTCGCAAAGTTGATGCGCAATCTGATGCGCGATCCAGCCCTCGGCAAGCTGATTGTGCCGATCGTTCCGGATGAAGCACGAACCTTCGGCATGGATCCACTCTTCAAGCAGGTGGGGATCTATGCGCCGTTCGGTCAACGCTATGAGCCGGTCGACTCCGAACTTCTGCTCAGCTACCGCGAATCGCAGAGCGGCCAGGTGCTGGAGGAGGGGATCACGGAGGCGGGCTCAATGGCCTCGTTCCAGGCCGCGGGAACGGCCTATGCAACGCACGCGGTCGGCACGATCCCGTTCTACGTCTTCTATTCAATGTTTGGCTTCCAGCGAGTAGGCGACCAGGTCTGGCAGAGCGGTGATGCGCGCGCGCGTGGCTTCTTGATCGGAGCGACCGCGGGACGCACCACCCTCGCAGGAGAAGGACTGCAACATGACGATGGGCACTCGCATCTGATCGCTCATGCCATGCCGCATGTGGTTGCGTACGATCCAGCCTTTGCGTACGAGATGGCGGCACTCGTCCGCCGCGGGATCACGAGAATGTATGAGCGCGGTGAAGACATTGTCTATTACGTGACGATCTATAACGAGAACCAGGTACAACCAGCACTTCCACCAGGAGCCAGCGTGACCGAAGGGATCCATCGAGGCCTCTATCGGTTCGCCGCAACCGATCCAGCGAGCCCTGGGGCGCGCGTACGACTCTTCGGCTCAGGAGCGATCATGGGCGAGGTGCTCAAAGCGCGCGAACTCCTTCGCGATCGCTTTGGCGTTCAGGCCGAGATCTGGTCAGCGACTTCGTACTCGGAACTGCGGCGCGAAGCGCTCGTCGTTGAGCGATGGAATCGCCGACATCCAGACACCGCGCCGAGAAAGGCGTGGCTGCAAGAACAACTTGAGGGAGATCGCGCCCCAATCGTTGCTGCCAGCGACTGGATGACCGCAATGCCAGATCTGATCGCACCGTGGATCGATGTTCCGTACCTAGTGCTAGGGACGGATGGCTTCGGCCTGAGCGACACGCGAGAGGCACTCCGTGCCTTCTTCTCCGTTGATGCAGCACACATTGCCGCGGCAGCGATGGTCGCGCTCGCGCGTAACGGTGACCGCAGCGCCAGTGACGCGGCAGCGGCGATCAAGGAGCTAGGGATCGATCCGGAACTGCAGCCCGTCTTCGTCCTCGACCGCTAACCGGCACTCGTCTCCACGCGATCACGCGAAAAGACAAGCAACCTTGTCGTATCGGACAAGGGGCTTTGACGTATTCCGCGTTCGGTGGCACGCTTACTGCGACTGAATCGCCTGTTTTGATTCGGTGCCTAGGAGGGGATCGCGCCATGGAGAACCTTTTCGGGTGGAGCATCGGCGGCTTTCTTACGGGACTCCGTGAGGGGGTTGAGGCGGCGCTGATCGTTGGCATCATCGCCGGTTATCTCGTCAAGATTGGCCGCGCCGATCGTCTGGGCGTGATCTGGGCTGGAGTGCTCGCCGCCATTGCCGCCTCAGCGGCGGTCGGACTCGCCGCATTCGTATTCGTTGGGGGGCTGCAAGGGGATGCAGAGAAGCTTATCGAAGGGTTTGCATCACTGCTCGCAGTCGTCTTCCTCACCTACATGATTTTCTGGATGCGGAAGCAGGCGGTAACGCTTGGGGCTGAACTACGAAAAGGGGTCGACCGAGCGATCGCGTCGGCGTCCATCTTCGGGCTTGCCGCCCTCGCATTTACTGCGGTCATTCGTGAAGGGATTGAGACGGCGCTCTTTCTCCTTGCACAGACCACTGCCGCGAGCGAATCGGGGGCCGGCTCCTGGGTGGCGATCGGCGCACTCGCAGGTCTCGCCGTCGCAACCCTGATTGGCGTTGCGATCTTCCGCGCGGGTGTAAGGCTGAATCTTGGCGCATTCTTCACGGTGACTGGAGCCGCGCTGGTTGTCATTGCCGCTGGACTCCTCTCCTACGGCGCGCATGAGCTGATCGAAGTTGGACTGCTTCCAGCAATTGTGGCGCCCGTGTATGACCTCTCCGGCGTGCTCCCACACACCGAAGGGATCGGTCAGTTCCTGCGAGCGATCGTTGGATATAGCGCAACGCCAGAGTTGAGTGCACTCCTCTTGCAGGTGTCGTATCTCGTGCTTGGGCTCTACTTCTACATTCTGCCCGTGCGCCGTGCCTCAGCAGTTCGTGCAGTGAGCGGCGCCACCTCTTAACTCGTGGCTAGTGCCCTCGAACTTCGACGCGTTTCCCTTTCGTATGGCGCGCGGAGAGTTCTTAACGGCACATCGCTGACGCTCGAAGCGGGGGAGTGCGTCGCACT
>CAXRAV010000114.1:0-9691 GCA_964228585.1 Candidatus Limnocylindrus sp.
ATAGATTCGAAGCGTTCGCGGATGGACGGCCACCAACTGCGCCGCCACGCTGATCACGTAGACGGGGCGCGAGGGGTCAATGCCAGCTCCGCTGCTCCTGAACACCCCCGTATCCTAGAACCCTACCAATACCATTGTCAACTACCCTACGCATAGGGTGGCAGGGTAGATCGCGGCTATTCCACGTCCCGGCGGTACGGAAGGTCCACGATTACCGTGTTGCGGCGGCCGAGCAGCGTGTCCCTGAGGCGCTTCCCGTTACCGTTATGGAGGATTCGATCCCACCAGTGCCGCCCCGCGTACTCTGGAATCATCACCACATTGATCGGCATCTCTCCTGAAGCGTGGGGGAGCTCTTCAAGTTCGTCGAGGAAGTGGCTAATCGGCTCGACGATCAGCCGGTACGGTGACTCCACCGTAACCAGCCTTACCCCTGGAAAGAGGGTTTCGAAGTGCGTGCGGATCTCGCGCTCCTCTTCCTCGCTGAAGACGACGCGTACGGCGATAAGCTCCCCCGTCTTCCCCTCCAAGATTCGGCCGAGCGTGATGGCACGCACCGTTGAACGATTGATCTCGCCGAACGGGGCAATAATGCGTCGCGGTCGGTGCGGCGCATCGAAGATTAGTCCAGGCTTGATCGCGAGCTCGCGCTCGTGCCGGTTGTAGCGCTGGCGCACGGCGGCCATAAAGAGCGCAACGAGTGGTACGAGTACAAAGATGATCCATCCTCCGGCTGCGAACTTTGCAACAGAGATGATCACAAGCACGACACCGGTCACGGCGGCGCCAACGCCGTTGAGGAGGGCTTTTCCGCGCCAACCTTCTCCGCGAAGCTTTCGCCAATGAACCACCATGCCGGTTTGGCTGATGGTGAAACCAAGGAAGACGCCAATCGCATACGCAGGAATTAGCAGTGTCACAAGTGCACCAGTCGCAATCAGGAAGATTACTGCGCCTGCTGCAATGGTAAGTATTCCACCCGCATAAGCCAGTCGATCACTTCGTTGGCCGATTTGACGCGGCAGGAATCCATCGCGTGCCAAGATGCGAGCTAGTTGCGGGCCGCCGTTGAACCCAGTGTTCGCAGCGAGGAGCAAGATCCCAGTCGTTGCGATCTGGAAGATGGCGTATGGAATACCGCCGCCAAGCGTTGCTCGAGCGATCTGCGAGATCAGTGTCTCGCCACCAACCTCCTGTGGAACTTTGCCGAATGCAAAAGCGAGCAGCGACATCCCAAAGAAGATCGTAGCGAGGAGAACCGCCATGATCGCCATCGTGTCTGCGGCATTCTTGGCCTCGGGCTTCTTGAACGCAGCAACGCCGTCAGAGATTGCCTCGGTGCCTGTAAGCGCGACCGATCCGTACGCAAACGCCTTTAGAAGAAGGAACGGGAGAATGAGCTGCATGCCGTCGTGCGCTTCAACCACAACGCCCTGGCTCCAGTTCACTGCAGGATCACCGAGCGCAATGCGGATCAGTCCAATCCCGATCACCGAGAGCGCACCTCCGACGAAGAGGTAGGTAGGAATGGCAAAGAGACGACCAGACTCGCGAAGGCCGCGCAGGTTTGCAAGGACCAGGAGGAAGAGGGCGCCGAGCGCCATTTCCAATCTCCACGGCAGGAGCTCGGGGAGCGCTGAGGTGATGGCTGCCACACCCGCTGCGGTGCTCACGGCAGCCGTAAGGATGTAGTCAATCACGAGGCTCGATGCCGCGACGAGTGACGGAACTGTGCCGAGCGTGCTTGAGGCGACCGCATAGGCGCCGCCCCCCTTCGGGAAGCCGAAGCAGACCTGGCGGTAGCTGATCGCCACGATCCCGAGCAAGAGGCCAACCGCGAGGGCGATCACGGGGCCGAAGGCGAGGTAGGAGGCGCCCGCTGAAGCGAGAACAATGAGGATCTCTTCGCTCGCATACGCACTCGAAGAGATTGCGTCTGAGGAGAAGACTGGAAGGGCGAACTTCTTCGGCAGCCGCTCCTCACCCTCTTCCGCATTTGAGAGGCGCCGCCCGAAGATTGCGGTCTTTGCCGCGAGTGTGGCGCGACCAACGCTGTTTACTGGCTCACTCCCCGCCTCAGAGGCGACGAGGTGGTCTGGCTCCTCTTCAATGAACCACTCTTCGTCATCGCCAAGTGGCGCGGGGTTCTTACTCTCGTTCGTCATGACGTAGGACCGCCCTCTACAGCTTCAAGGGCCGGCGGTGAGGCCGGTCAGGGGTTCAGAGTGACCAATGCCTCTCTTCGCCGCGCTCAACTCCGATTCTATACCTGCAGCCGTACCTCATCCACTCACGAGGACGAGGAGCGCGCGGTCGAGTCCGCGCTGGCTCACGCGATGCACGCGAATGGCATCAGGACCAACGAGAGAAGTTGCAGTTGCAAGTTCTTCTCCCCAGACGTCACTCTCTCGTTTCCACGCAACGAGGTGTCCACCGGCGGCAAGGAGCGGTCGCGCGAGTCGCGTAAGTTCGGCCAGAGGCGCAACCGCGCGCGCGACGATCACGTCATAGCGTGTTGATGTTGTTGATACGAGCTCCTCTGCTCGTGCTTGAACGACACGAAGCCGCGGCGCCAGTCCACTCGCCGCCGTGACTGCCTCAAGGAAGCGAGCCTTCTTCCCTGTCGCTTCTATCAAGTCAAACGTGGCGCGCGGACGCGCCTGAAGGAGACGTGCCGCGAGCGGAATCCCAGGGAATCCGCCACCACTGCCGAGATCTGCAAACGTGCCGCTACCTGGTGCTAGTTGGTCAATCAGCGGCACGGCAACTAGTGCGTCGAGAAGGTGGCGCGACGCTCGCTCGCTCGCGCTCTCAATCCGGGTCAGATTGATGAATGGATTCCACGCATCCAAAAGACGTAAATGTGCAGTCAGAACGGTGCGCTCGGACCCGCTGAGCAGTGGAAGCGGCACCGCTTGGAGCAGCGCATCAAGAGCGTCCAGAGTGGCTCGCTCCGTTGCTGGGAGTACGTCAGGATTCGTTGGGAGCGGCTGGCGCTCGTTCAACCACGCTTCTCACTCGGTCGTGCGGGTCGGCCCATTGAGCGGCGCACCACATCAAGGACCTCTTCAACGTACTTGTCTGCGTCACCCTTCTCCACCGCGCTTTTGACGCATCCGCGCACGTGGTCTTCCAGGATGAGCAGACCGAGCGCATCGACAGCGGCGCGAAGCGCAGCGATCTGTTGGAGGATGTCACCGCAGTACGCTTCGCCATCACCCAGGCGCCCACTGCCGCGAACCTGGCCTTCAAGTCGACTGAGGCGGTTCATCAGCACCTTGCGGTCTTTCGTGTAACTGTGTCCCGTGTGTTCGTCCATACCCTGGGAGAGTATCCGATCCTCTTCGATGCTACGATGCGAATCCGATGGAGCCTGCAGTCGGAACCCACACCTTCGCGCATCGGAGCGAGGCGGAGTTTGCCGAAATCCTTGACTTCTACGGGATCCGCTGGGAGTACGAAGCAACCGCATTTCCGCTGACACACCACACCGATGGGCGTGTCGCCTCGCGGTTCGCGCCGGACTTCTACCTCCCCGATGTGAATCTCTGGGTTGAAATAACCACCATTCGGCAGGCACTGTTGCGGCAGAAGCGTAGAAAGTTGCGGCGCTTCGCTGCCCTCTATCCTGACCTTCGAATCAAGCTCCTCGACGCGAGCGACATCAAAGCACTGATGTGGAAGTATCGACGCAACGCGCGTGGGGTTGTTGGACCCTCTGGGTCGACGACACCGCCACGGAGGCGTAGGGAGAAAGTTGGAGAGGCGGCCGCATGAGCAGCGCACGAAGCAACAACCCGCATGACGACATCGAAGAAGTGCTCATTGATGAAACGGCAATTCAGGCACGCGTACGGGAGCTCGGCGCAGAGATTGCAGCAGCGTATGACGGAGGAGAGCCACTCGTACTCGTAAGCGTGCTCAAGGGCTCGCTCGTCTTTGTGGCAGACCTCATGCGTGCAATCCCAAGCAACGTGGTCATCGATCTGATGGAGGTCTCCTCGTATGGCGGTGGCAACACAGAGTCGAGTGGCACCGTTCGAATCCTGAAAGACCTCTCAGGAACCATTGAGGGGCGAGACGTCCTGATTGTAGAAGACATCATTGATACCGGACTGACCTTGAACTATCTGACGGGATACCTCGGTGGAAAGAGCCCGCGGTCAATTCGCATTGTGACGCTGCTCAATAAGCCAGCACGTCGCCTCGTTGACATGAAGGTCGACTGGACCGGGTTTGAGATTCCGGACAAGTTCGTCGTTGGATATGGACTCGACTTCGGTGAGACGTACAGAAACCTCCGTTACGTTGGCGTCTTGAAGCGCGAGCTCTACGCCTCCGCGCTTGGTGAGTCTTAGTTCGGTGAAGCCGATCGGGCGACTCCAAACAGGGGCGGGGAACCTGCGCAGTCGAAGTAACGGACGGCGCTTGAGCGGCTTCGGCGCCGCCCTTGTGGTTCTCGGCGCACTTCCTTCATGGTGGACGCTCGGCGGCGGCGGCACCCCCGCCATTACCGGGAACGCGTTTGATTCAATTGGTGTGTTCGCCTTCTTCTGCGCCCTTGCGCTCCTCGCCATCCTCATCGCACCAGATGCGGTGGGGGAGCAACTTCCGATTGATGCTTGGCCCCTTCATGTTGGGCTGGTCTCTGCTGCAAGCGCTGCCTTCCTCCTGGCCGCAAGCGAGGCGGCCGTCCGCGCAACAGGAAGCGAACTCTCGCTCGCTGTGGTCTTCGCCCCGCTCCGCGCCCCAGGGCTCTGGGTCACCCTCCTTGGGCTCGGAGCCTGGATCGCTGGCGTCGCACAGATCGTTGACGCCCGCGACGATCGGTAGCCTGCTCGCCCTTCGACGCCCACGAGGGGGTTGAGCACACTTTGACGGAGCGCCTCCCCCCTCTGTTAGGGTGGTGTTGTGCAGCCGTGCGCTCCGACGCGCGGGCAGGTGCCAATAAAGCGCCGCCCCGTCGTAGCAGCGCACGCCACAACATCTACTACGAGACAGATAAAGAGGTACACACATCATGAGTCGTAACGTTGCAGTATTCGTTGACGTCGCAAACGTCTTTTACGCCGCAAAGGCAGCCGGAGTCGACATTGACTACGTCACGCTGCTCAAGACCATCACCGCGAACCGCGATCTCATTCGCGCATACGCGTACACCGGACTCGATCCAGATAATGAGAACCAGAAGGCATTTCACAACTTCCTTGCGCGAAACAACTACAAAGTTGTCAGCAAGGATGTACGAAAGTATGGCGATGGTCGCTTCAAGGCAAACCTTGACATTGAACTCGTCGTTGACCTTGTTCGCCTCGCACCAAAGCTCGACATCGCAGTTGTCATCTCGGGTGATGGTGACTGTGCACCCGCGATTCGCGCCGTGCAAGACATGGGAGTTCGCGTTGAAGTCGTGAGCTTCCGCGCCAACACCAGCAGCGACCTTGTGGACGTCGCCGACCACTTCATTGAGATCACATCCATTGCAAAGGTCGAGGCGGGAGGTTCGCGCAGCGGCCGCCGTGTTGCCGCTGACGGCGACGAAGACCTCTCTATGACAGAGGTCCCCGATAAGCAGTCGGAGGCTCCTGCGCGGCCACGACGCACCCCTGAGCCACGCGAAGAGCGCGGACGCTCGCGCCGAGGTGGCGTCGGACGATCAGCACCTGTGCGCGGTCGCACGGGCGCGACTGTACGCGTCGGTGGCAGCGTTATCGACGCAGACGCCATCGAGACAATGTCACTCGATGATCTTGAGCCGAGCGACCTCAACCGACCAGCCGTCGGTCAAGAGCATGAACACGATACGGGCGACGCCCCACGTCGCCGCCGTCGACGCGGCGGACGCGGACGCGGCGGACGCGGACGCGGCGAAGGATTTGCGGATGCACCGCGCAGCGGCGCGCCACTCCCTGGTTCTGCGTATGACGGACCAATCGAGACGATGTCGCTCGCAGATCTTGACGGCGGCAGCTCAGGTGGCGTGCCGGAGTACATGCGTAGCGAACGTCGCGGCTCTGCACAGCCCTCGGGCGCATCGCGACGAGCACTCGGCTCTGGACCATCACGAATCGCGGACGAGGTTGCTCGATCGCAGCGTGACGGTTCTAGCCGCTCCAACATGTCGGCTGGCATGGAGAGCGAGTCGGTTCCATCCGACGTTGCGGCACTCCTGCGCTCGCAGCTTGAGGCCACTGGTCGCTCTGCTGACAGCGCTCCTGCGTTGAGCGGGAAGGACGCCCCAACAGGTGGGCGCACGCGTGCAAAGGCGAAGCCTGCAGCGAAGAAGCCGGCGGCGAAGAAGCCGGCGGCGAAGAAGCCTGCGGCGAAGGTGGCGCTGGTCAAGAAGCCAGCTGCACGACCAAAGAGCAAGAGGTAAGAGGCGAGCGGAATGGCGAAGGCGGTGTCCGCGCCGGCCAGTCAACCGCACGCAGCCACACGCCCGCCTGCACGCTTCGCAACTCGCGGTCACGATGCGGCCGCGTCGCGTGTTGCACAGCTCATAACTGGCGTTCCACCACACGCCCTGCTGATCGTGGGGCCTCGTGGCGCCGGGGCGGGAACGCTTGCGCGAGACGTTGCGGCAACACTCCTTTGCATGAGCCCACAGAGCGGCGGTGCCTGTGGGGAGTGCCGCGCATGCAGGCTGGTGGCGGCTGAGAGCCACGCGGACCTTGCACGAATCTCGCCGAGCGGCGCCGCCGATGAGATCGGGATCACGCCAATTCGCGAGCTCGAGGCGAGCCTCGCCCTCCTCCCCGTAGAGGGTGGTCGCCGCGTCGCGCTCATTGAGCGCGCAGATCGCATGAGCGAACCGGCACAGAATGCGCTGCTCAAGACCCTTGAAGAGCCTCCCCCGCAAACACACATCATCCTTGCCGCCGCGGAGGACGCCTCACTCCTTCCAACCATTCGCAGCCGCTGCGCCGTCATTCGCCTCGGCCTTCCAGATTCAGCTGCCGCACGCGAACTCATCGCCACGCGCCTCGGCCTTGATGCTGTGACCGCCACAAGACTGCTTCGTATGTCTGGCGGTCGGCCAGGGCCCCTGATTGACGCGGGGGCGAGCGGAGATGCTGCGCGTGCACACGCCGCACTGCGACGCCAGATCTTGGATTTTGTTGGCGTCGCACCGCACGCGCGGCTTCGCCAACTCCCCGCCCTGATTGCTGATGCGAGCGCGATCCTCTCCGTTGCAATCGCGGACGTCGAAGAGGGGGGAACAGAAGAGGGCGGCGACCCTGAAGGTGCCGATGCCGCACCGGAGAGTGCCGCAGCCAGCACAAAGAAGAGTCCAGCAAAACGCGCAGGAGGAAAGCCAACCCCAGCGGAGCGACGCGCAAACGCAAAGGCGCTTCTCCACCTTTGGCGTGGCGTCGCGCGCGATCTTGCACTCGTAGCCTCCTCAGCGCCAGCATCTGTAGCGTTTCCAGAAGATCTCCACGAGCTGACCCCTGTTGCCGCGCGTTGCGCGCAGACCACATGGCGTGACGCACTGATCAGTTTGGATCGCGCACTCGCGGCGCTCCGAAGAAACGGCAACCCCGAACTGCTTCTTGATGCGATTGCGCTTCGCTGGCCACGCGGATGAACCAACTCGCTCCGCACCAGGAACTCTTCAAGCAACTGGTGACGCTCGGTGAGAGCGTGACCGACGCACTGGACTATACGCAGCTCATTAGTACACACGGCGAAGGAGAACTGGAGAAGACGATCTCCGCACTGGGCGAACGTGAACTCTCCCCTGCCGCACTTCGGGGTCTTGATGCGCTACGAGCCGCAGGTGAGCGCGTGGTGACCGCAAACGATCCGCACCGTGCCATCGACTGGATCGCAACCTATCCTCGTCTCCTAACCACGCTACTGGTTGCTGTACTGAATCCAAAGGCACTACCGAGCGATCACAGCGCAAACACGGCGAGCGGCTCGTCAAGCGCAACGCGGCTTCCCGGCGGGATTGCATTTACCGATTCACCACCAGACGGTCGCGCAGTTGTCTACGCGGGGATTCAGTCAGATCCAATCCTTAAGCCGCTCGCGCATGCCCTCGCCGCAGCAACACCCGCCGATCGACTGATCGCTCGAGCGCTGATGGGGGACCCGGAGCCGGATGTCTCAACCGCAGCGGCGTACGCGGCGCTCCTCCCATCTCAACGCGGTCCGAGCGATCCGCTCATCGTTGGAGCCCTGACCATTGGCGGCAAGGCGGCGCAGTCGAATGCGCAGTATCGCGGGGCTATTGTGGAGGCGACCACTGCTGAAGTCCTGAAGAGGCGACCCGCACTTTCGCGAGAGGCGGAGCGAATGGTGCGCCGTGAGCGCCGATTCTCCGTCGATGGTGCATCTGCGGACCCGCACCCATTTGATGTGACCGTCGAGGCGGGGCCGATCCCTGAGCTCTGGGACTGCAAGTGGAGTGCGCGGGGTATCGACGATAACCTCCTCGCAGAACTTGAGAGTGCGCGGATTCGCGCCGCAGGGGCAGGGGTACGCATCGCGATCGGCATCGTCGCCTTTGACACTGCGGCAACGGTCGCGGCGCGCCTCTCAATCGTGCGCGGTCCGCGCGAGCAGACGCGCATGATCACCCTGGACACGCTGAGCCGCCTGGCGGCGGGGTGAGTGAGACGCTGATGAGCACGATCGCCGAGAGACTTATTCCAGGGCTCGCCAGTGACGAGGTGCACCTCCCCGAAGAGGCTCGCTTCCGCGAAGAGGGGCGAGGTGTCCGTTTTGATGAGTGCGACTCGCGCGGACAGATGCGCTCCGCCGCGCTGCTGCGCCACGCGCAGGATCTCGCCTGGCGTCACAGTGAAGTGCTTGAGTACGGACGCGCCTGGTACGAGGCGCGCGGGGTTGGCTGGGTGGTGCGAAGTGTTGACATGCTCATTGACCAGCCGCCGCACTCAAACGAAGACCTCGCTGGCACGACGGCGTTGGTCGGATTCCGCCACGTCATGGCGCGACGCCACACTCGCCTCTTCAGCGCCTCGGGACGTGTCATCGCTGACGTAGCAATCGACTGGGTGATGACCGATCGAGACGGGAGACCAGTACGTTTCCCACAGGAGTTTGAACGCTTCGTTCAGCGTGTCAACGCAACGTTCGCACCCAACAAGATCCCTGCCGCGGCACCGTCAGGTGTGGCCGTTGACGTTCCCATCCGTCGGGCAGACATTGACCCGCTCGGCCATGTGAACCATGCCGCCTGGCTTGAGATCATCGAAGAGGCGATCGCCCAAGTTGCCCCCGCACATCTTGATGCGGCGCGGCGACAGATTCGCATGGAATACCTTTCGGTCACCGCTGACCGCACGGCCCGCGTGCACATCCTTGCAAGCGCAGGCGATGATCTACTTCGCATAGATGTGACTGACACACTCGGGAACTCCGTACTTCGCGCTGAGATGTCAGTGATCAGATCATGATTAGGCGACTCACCCCTGTGCTCGTTGTACTCCTCATCGCACTAAGTGCCCCAACATCTACCGCTGCACTTGTTCATACGACGCGCATCAGCCTGAGCGCCGCACTCAATCAATTGAAGGTGCAGTCTGAATACTCAAGTGGGTACAGCAGAAGCAAGTTCGGGAGCGATTGGATTGATGAGGATGGAGACGGACTCGATACACGTGCAGAGGTGCTCATCGATGAATCCAAAGTCAGTGTCACGATCTCAAGGGGCATCGTACGG
>CAXRAV010000115.1:0-4566 GCA_964228585.1 Candidatus Limnocylindrus sp.
GCGTTCTCTCGGTAGAGCTGGAAGGTGACCGTTGAACCAATATCAAAACAGTCGCCGTTCTTGTCTTTCAGTTTCTTGTTCGGGTGTGTGACGTACCACCATGCGTACTGCTTTACGATCTGCGCTGCTGCGAGCAGTTGCGCGCGGTGCGTCTCGTTCGGACCCCATTCGTTGATGACGACCCTCTCGACGTACGTCTTGAAGTCGACCTGGACGCGGGTTCCCATCTTGTAGCGCCGCCCCTTTTTGACGGGGATGTGCACCCAGATGTTCTCGGGAGGCTTTGTCAACGAGGTCCATGGCGTGCACTGGTATGGAGCCGCGGCCGATGCCGCCGGAGCACCTTCGCCAGCGGCTGGGCCAGCCGCTGGGATGACCAGCAGCGAGAGGAGCAGCGCGACGACGATCGCGCGCTTAGAGTTCTGCAGGCGCCCCAGCACGTGTTCCGCTCCTGAGTGGGATCTCCTCGATCAGCGTTGCCGCAAGGAGTGCGACAAGGCTTGCGATCACGGCAATCCAGAAGATTGCACCGATCGCGTCGGCGATCCCCGCTTTGATCGCATCGAAGAAGACCTGCACGTACTCGCCAGGAATGAGTGCGAGGAGAGCTGGGTCGAATTTGCCACCCACATTGGTGAGCTGGTCGAGGTTGCCACCCGTCGCAGCGAAGAAAGGCTCAAACGTCCCTGCAGGTGCCGCTGCCGCGAGTTCCATAGGGATCGTGCTGGTCAACTGACCACCAAAGTACGAGCCAACGATTGCGAGACCTACTGAGCCCCCAACCTGGCGGAAGAAGGTGAGGTTCGAAGTGGCCGCGCCAAGAAACTTGAATGGGACTGCATTCTGCACCACGATCGTGAACACAGAGAGTGTTGGCCCGATCCCGAGTCCAGCGAGGAACATCCAACCGCGAAGCACCCACGGGTCGGTATCCGCTTTGATGTTTGTGAGAAGCAGTGAGCCAGCGGTGACAAGAACGATCGCCCCAAGGATGAGTGCCTTGTAGCGCCCGCGTCGCGCCACCAGCAGTCCAGCACCGACTGAGCTGATGATCACGCCGAGGAGGAGTGGGAGCGTGGCGTAGCCAGAGTTGGTCGCCGTCTCGCCGAGCACGGTCTGGAAGTAGCGCGGAAGGAAGATCACTGCAGCGAAGAAGCCGATCGATGCAAAGAATGATGCCGCGGCAGCTGCCGCAAAGGTGCGGTTCCTGAAGAGTTCGAGCGGGATGATCGGCTCCTCGGCCTTTGCCTCAATCACGAGGAATATCCCGAGGATCGCCAGGCCCGCGGAGATGAGTCCTGCAACGGCTGGGGTCGCAAAGTCGTTAGCCTGGACGTTCGTCAATCCGATGAGCACAGGGATGATGCCAGCAGCGAAGACGATCGCCCCGAGGAAGTCGATCTTCTGATTCGGGCGCCCGCGGAAGGTTGGCAGCTCGAGCAGGATGATTGCAATGCTGAGCAGACCGATCGGCAGATTTACGTAGAAGATCAAGTGCCAGCTGAAGGTGTCAGTGAGCCATCCGCCGAGGGCGGGGCCAACAAGGCTCGAGAGTCCGAACACTGCTCCGAATAGTCCCTGGTAGCGTCCGCGCTCTTTAGCGCTGTAGAGATCGCCAATGGTCGCGAGTGCGATTGGGAAGAGTGCACCAGCCCCGAGCCCTTGAATTCCTCGGAAGAGGATCAACTGCTCAATGGTCTGCGAGAGACCAGCGAGCGCTGACCCAGCGAGGAAGAGCCCGACGCCGGTGAGGAGGAGAGGCTTGCGACCGTACATGTCTGAAAGTTTCCCGTAGATGGGCACGGTCACGGTGCTGGCAAGAAGGTAGATCGTGACGACCCATGTGTAGAGATTGGCGCCGTTCAGATCGGTGATGATCTGAGGAAGTGCGGTGCCGACAATCGTCTGGTCGAGCGCCCCCAAGAAGAGGGCGAGCATGATCGCAATGACGATGCCCTGCTTTGCGCGCTTCGAGAGGTCCTCTCCCGCGTGTTGACCTGAGGCGGGTTTTGCCTTTGCGGATTTCGTGGGGCGTTTCCCCGCTGGTGCTGCTACCGCACGCGTGGAACTACGTCGTGGCGTTGCCATGGGGACCTCCTGCTTCACGTTTCTGCCACATGCTGCGGTAGTTCACGTTGCAACGATCATACTCCTCGACTCCAAGGCTGTCCTCACACGCTAGGGTTGCCTCATGAAGATCGGCATCGTCGTTGAGGGCCAGATGGGACTCACCTATGCGCAGCAACTCGAAATCGCGACGCGCGCTGAGTCACTCGGCTTCGATGCCTTCTATCGCACCGATCACTATGAATCGTTCCCAGGTCCCGCTGATCAGGCGACGAGCGACGCATGGAGCGTCCTTGCGGGAATCTCGCGCGAGACCTCGCGCATCACACTCGGCACGCTGGTGAGTCCAGTGACCTTCCGCTACCCAGGCGAGTACGCGAAGGTCGTCGCCACCGTGCAGGAGATGGCAGGAAGGCGCATGCACGCAGGCCTTGGTGCTGGCTGGCACGAGTCGGAGCATCGCCGGTACGGATTCGCGTTCCCAGAGATGCCAGTGCGGGCGGCGATGCTCGAGGAGCAGCTCAGCATTGTGCGCGGCCTCTGGTCGGGCCCTGACGGCTGGTCGTTTGACGGAACGCACTATCAAATCAGTGACGCACTCTTCCGGCCGAAGCCTGATCCTGTGCCGTGGGTGATCACTGGCGGCGAGGGTTCGCCGCGCGGCATGCGAATCGCCGCGGCACACGCTGACGAGTTCAATCTGACTTCATCAACGCCGCACACGGCGCGTGAGAAGTTCGCGGCCCTGGATGCAACCTGCGTCGCTGCTGGACGCGAACCGGCAACGTTGGTGCGATCGGCGATGAGTGGACTCCTCATTGGCCGAAACCGCGCCGACTATCTCGCTGGCGTTAGCCGCTTCATGGAGCGGATCGGTGGGGCTGGGGACCCGGAGGAGTATCTTGCGCCGCGCCGTCCGCGCTGGGTCTCAGGGACGCCAGGCGAGGCAGCGACCCAGATGCGCGCCTTCCGAGATGCCGGTGCGCAGCGTCTGTTGCTGCAGCACTTTCTCCCACTTGAACTTGAGCCGCTCGACCTGCTTGCCGTGATCCGCGACACGCTTTAGCGGACGCGCCTTAGCGCACGAAGCCGCGCCGCCCAGCGGGACCGGTGCGGAAGATGACAAGACCCCGAAGGGCGCTGAGCGGTACAGGCCCACCGTGACGTGAATCACTTGAGGCGGCTGCATTGTCACCGAGGAGCCAGAGCGCATCTGATTGGTGTGACGTGCTCTCCGGCGCGCGGGCGACGCGCTTCACGTCAAGACGTCCCTCGCGTTCAGCGATCACGATGCTCCCGATGCGCGGCGCGCGGCGCAGCCAGGGGAGGCCGTTGGGTCCGGCGGGAAGAACCAGGAGTGAGTCGCCCGGCAGGAGCGCCGGTGCCATGGAGTTCTCTGCAACGACCGCGCGCCAGATTCGGCGCGCGGTCATCGCCACGTGTTGATCTCGCTACGCCTTGGAGGCGGCGAAGGACTTCGCGAACGCTTCGGTTGCTGCAACTAACTCTGCAGCGGCTGCTGCGTCAACGCTCTGCTTGTTCTTCGAGGCGAGCTTCAGGAGCTTCCAGACCTGATCATGGAGCTCTGGCACCTTTGCCAGGTGCTCCGGCTTGAAGTAGTCAGACCAGATGACCTGAACCTCGCGCTTCACCAGTTCCGCATGCTCCTCCTTCACAGCGATGCAGCGGGCAACCTTGTTGCGGCCAGCGTGATCGGCGGGCCCGCCAATCTCTGTGGTCGTGATCAGTTCCACCATGCGTGCCACGGTCTTCGCTGCGAGCACCGCGCCAGCCGGATCGTAGATCCCGCATGGAATGTCGCAGTGCGCGTGCACGGTGACGGGAGTAAGTGCGGACCGAATCTTCTCAATGGTGTTGCGCATGTTCCCTCCTACTTTACAAACACTGCGATCGCCACATTGGTGATCGCAAGAATGCCCGTCGCGTGGTAGGTCCCTGCTGGAATCTCTTGGTCGCGCCGTCGCGGCCATGTGATCAGCAAGAGCACCACTACAATGGCGAGCTTGATTCCAACCTTGGCGTGGTTCACTGGCTCGTCACCCATCGCCTCGGCAATCCCAACGAGCAGAACGCCCGTGAGGAGCTGCAACAGGGTGCCGTGCACCATTCCGGCTGAGAGTCGCTTCGGCACGTTGCGAAGGCCGGCGAAGTAGCCACCCACAATCGCCGCCATCCCGAGCAGATGAGCAAAGACGAGAACTCCCTCTAGCGCCTCCATCAGAACCTCCTCTGGCTCACGGCGCCAACGCGCCTCTCTAGTAAGGTAGCCGACTCGTGGCGCGGCGGGTCCCTCCGCACGCCGCGGTCGGCGTGTAGGGTTGCGGAGATGGATGAGCGGAAGGTTCGTGCGTACAGCAGCTACAGCCGTGACGCGCTGACTCCGCCCGACTGCGGGGAAGGAGTAGCCTGGCTCGGAAGAGCACCGTGGGCGAAGGCGAGTCCGGCCTACCGGCTTCTGCGCTTCTCTATGCGATCCGT
>CAXRAV010000116.1:0-4250 GCA_964228585.1 Candidatus Limnocylindrus sp.
AGTGCGGAAGAAAGTACTGCCTTACGCATCGCGTCCCCTTCAGCTGAGCGAGATCAGGCGAGGAGTATCTCGACAGGCGTGTATCGGTGCCGTACTTAAGCGGGAGAGCGTCTAGGATTGGGAAGGAGTATCAAGGAGGAGTCATGAGTTCACGACACGCAAACCAACGAGCTGAGGCGAGACGCCGCGGTCGTATTGCGGCACGAGAGCGAGCGGCGGCGGAAGGTCAGCCACTCGCCACGCAGCCCGTAGGGGATCTAACGGTTACCCCGAACGCGTCTCAGCCGCGCGCTGAGACGGGAATCGGATTCCGTGCTGCCTTCCGCGGATCCTTTGGACGCATCCCGTTCAAGAACGACCTTCGCGCACTCCCTGCAATCCTGCGCACGCGCGCCTTCTTTGTCCCGCTGATTGCCACCGTGGCCACCGTTGTGATCAGCATCCAGCCAGACACCATCAATTCAAACCTTGTGCAACTCGCCGTTCAGACTGTTCTCCTCCCGCCCGCCTTTGTTGTGGCGTTCATGGGAGGGATGCTGACGCGTCGTGGTTCTTGGATGCTCGGCGGAATCTTTGGAGTGCTCACGTATTTTGGTTCTCTCGTCGTTGGGAGCGCCGCAGATCTTTCTGGGCTTCCTGAAGGAAATCCAGTTGGGGCATTCCTCAGCAACAACGTTGCACATCTCAGCAACCTCGGTGCGCTTGCAGGTGACCTCTACGGAGTTGCCGTTTCGGGAATCTTTGCGGGTGCATTTGCTGGATGGTACGGACGATTCCTTCGCGCAATGTCACCACGACCAAGCGGCCGCGACCAGCGACGAGAAGGATCAGTTCGAGGAAAGGGCGGCGGGCGTCGCTAGGGCTACGTCAACGCTCAGCAGGCGCGCAGGTGCGCGCGCGTAGGTTCGCTACTTCGCAAGCACCTGGGCCGCAACGACGAGGATGATCAGGATGGTGAGGCCGCCAACAAGGAGAAGCGGCATCACGATCTCGTTGCGCTTAAGCCTTGGTGGCATGCTCTTCCTCCAATCTCTGGGCCGTGATCGCTAAGGTGCGGGACACCCTTCACTAAGATAAACGACGAGCGACGTTCTTGACCCGAGTGCCTCCACAGTCACCGTCACGGTGCACGCCCCCTCGTCGCGCGCCGCGCTGATCTCAAAACGGCCGTTACGCTTCACCGGCTCCGCCACCTCCCAGGCGAGGCGTCGCAGTTCATCAACGGATGAACGCACCGCCGCATCGACGCTCAGTCGACTGAAGATTGCGCCACTCGCAAGCACGTCGAGGCGAATCTCCGCACTCCCCTCAGCGAGGAGCGGGAAGTCGGCGGGGAGTCGACCCCAAATCCGTCCGTATTCGCTGCTGATCACCGTTGCCGGCGACGCCGCGCTACTCGGCGTTGCCTCCCCTTCACTGCCGCTGCACGCTGCCACGAAGAAGAGCAGCGAACAGAGGAGCGGCACGAGGAGTGGAGTTGGGCGGAGGCCAAGATGGGGCAACACCTTGTGAGGATAATGCCCCCGCCCTGGGCTCATATTAGTACAAACGTTCGTTTTATGCTGGGAGGGTGGCGAGCACAATCCCGACGAGGATCAGGGCGAGTCCGAGGATCTGAGGGCGTCGGAGACGCTCCTGGTAGCCAATGTATCCCCCGAGCACCACGATAATCGGCCCGAGCGAGCTCAAGAGCGAGACGGCCCAGGTCGGCCCCTCCTCGAGCGCGGCGGCGAAGACAAAGAAGGCGATGGTGTCGCCGATGCCAACAAGCCCGGCGAGGAGTAGCCCGCGCCTTGTGAGGACATGACCCTCCCCGAGCAGGTCGGTGCGAACCCAGCGCGGCAGCGCCTTTCGATTAGAACGAACGATCGCGAGGATCAGCCAGACCGTCGCAAAGTTGCCGATCCGAGAGAGTGTGATCGCCGTGCTCCACCCGTACTCCTTGATCGGGATCGTCAACAGCACTGTAATCACGGCGAAGAAGAGGAGCCCGATCAGCGCAAAGGCAACGCCTGGGCTGGCGAGGGAGGCGCGACGTTCACGTCCACTCCCCGTGGTGCGCAACCCAAGGAGGGTGATTCCGCCCCCGACAGCCACCACGCCGAGGACGTGGGCGGTCGTAAGAATCTCGTTGAGGAAGAGTGCGGCCAAAAAGGCCGAAAGTGCTCCGTACGCGGAGATCGTTGGTGAGACCACGCTGAGTGGGCCGAGCCGAAACGCGGTGAAGACCGCGATATACGAGACACCAGCGCCAACGCCCATCAGAAGGGTGGCACCGACGATCACCGGATCGTACTCCTGAGTCAGCGCACCTCGCGCGATCGCCACGCCACCGGCCAGGACGAGTGATGTGCTGACGGCAATTACGACAACGCGCAGTGACCCTATTCGGCGCCCCACATAGGTGGTGACGAGGTCTGTCGCGCCCCAGAGGGCGGCAGAGAGGAGGGCAAGGGAGATAGGGTTCATGCGCAGATGCTAGCCGTCCGCGTGCTATTCTGCCGCTTCCGTGGGGCTGTAGCTCAGTTGGTAGAGCGCTACATTCGCATTGTAGAGGTAAGGGGTTCGAATCCCCTCAGCTCCACCACCATTATTCAGGAGGACCTCATGGCAGGCACGTGGCCGCGGCACACTGCCCCAAGCGTTGCGGCGTACATCTCCGCACTCCCTGCGAGCGATGCGAAGAGCCTTCGCCGACGTCGCGACGCCATCCTTTCCGCCGCGCCGGGCGGAATAGAGGAGATCTCGTATCGCGTCCCTGGCGTTCGCTTTCCAAATGGAGGGCGAATTCACTTTGGCGTTCGACGTGGTGGGCTCAGCCTGTACGCAGGCCATGTCTCCGAAGCATTCACGAAGGAACTAAGCAAGTTCACCGTTTCTGGGACCACGATTCACTTCACGTCGGACCATGAACTGCCAATCGCGCTGATCAAGCGCATCACCAGGAAGATCATTGCCAACGCTGACGAGCGCGCCGCCGCCAAGGCAAAGAAGCGTCGCTAGCGAACGGCGGCGAGCGCAGGAGTAAGCCGCTGGAGCTCGCGCATTCGCGTCGCCTCGTCAGGGAGATGCCGCTCCACAATCTGCCGGAAACGAACGCCGTGTCCACGTGCGCGCAAATGCGCAAGTTCGTGAACGATCACCGCCTCAAAACAGGAGGGGGGCGCCATCACAAGTCGCCAGGAGAGGGAGATCGTCCCGTCGGCTGACGCGCTCCCCCATCGAGAACTCTGATCGCCAATGCGCAGTCGGGTCGGGTGCACCTTCATCTCCGGCGCATAGACCGCAATCATCTGCTCGGCTACGCTGCGCGCGCGCCGACGCAGCCACGTGGTCAGACGAGCACGCAGGAGCGTCTCGCTGCTCGCTACCTTTTCAGGGACGAGAATCTCACCTCCCGCCACGCTGATCGCCGACACCTCTGCGGAGCGAATCCGATGTGCGCGACCAGCGTATGGAATCAACCCTCCAAGGACAAGCTGCCCGTCCGTTCCGAGCGCGGAGCGACGGTCGCGTAGCTCCGTGAGTGAACGCTCCACCCAGGCCGCGCGCTCCTCAATGAAAGCCTCAACGTCGCGTCGCGCACGCTCCTCACCGATACGCGCAGGAACGACTGCCTCAAGGCCACGCTCCGGATCAATGTGCAACGTCAGCCTTTTTGCGCGCGGGCTACGAACGAGCGTGTACGGGAATCGCGTCCCTGATTTGTCACTCACGCCCAACATTGTCGCACGCCAGCCTGCCGCTACCTCTCGCAGAAAGGTGTGCGATGCTCTAGCAATGAGTTCCACACCCCTAAGCCGACGCAGCCGTTCCGCGATCTATATCGCGGTATTCCTAACGTTCATCGATAACTTCGCACTTCTCCCCGTCATCGGGCCACGTGCCCAAGAGCTCGGCGGCACACCGTTCTTGGTGGGCATTGCGATTGCGGCGTACTCACTTGCGAACCTCGCCTTCAATCTGATCGGCGGAGCACTCGCGGATCGACTAGGGCGGCGACGCGTTGTGGTGGCCGCACTGGTCATCAGCCCGCTTGCGATCGGGGTCTATGCGCTCGCTGATTCACTCCCACTCTTCCTGACGGCGCGAGTGGTGCACGGTGCATCCGGCGGTGTGCTGGCTGCGGCGCTCTTTGCCCTTCTTGGAGACGTGGCAGCCCCTGGCGAGCGCGGCAAGACCCTCGGACGTGCTGGTGCCCTCATTGGCGTTGCGGCGGTGGTTGGACCCGCGGGGGCGGCACTCGTTGC
>CAXRAV010000117.1:0-2391 GCA_964228585.1 Candidatus Limnocylindrus sp.
GACTCGATGATCATTGCGAGCTGGGACCGCGTGGGCGGCTGGGTGAGCACCATCTCCATTCCACGCGACATTGTGAACGTGCCGCTCGGGAACGGCGATGTCTGGGAGCCGAAGATCAACTCGCTCTGGCCCGCAGCACAACGCAACAAGGAGCTCTTCCCAGATGGGCCAGCGGTGGCACTGCGCAACGCACTCGGCGCCATGTTTGGCGTGCAGATCGACGCCACCGCCGTGATCGCCATCCCAACCTTCCGCACGCTGATCAATGACATTGGTGGCGTGGATGTGCAGATCAAGCGAACAATTCTTGATGCCAGCTACCGCACCGGCGACTTCAAGGGTGTACGACTGCCCAAGGGAAACTGGCATCTGGATGGCGACTGCGCGCTCGCCTATGCGCGCGTGCGCAAGGCACCAGGGACAGATGACTTCAATCGAGGCTCACGTCAGCAAGAGCTGCTCCTCGCGATTCGAAACCAGATGGCGGCGAGCGGAAACATTCTCAGCAACGGGCTCGCACTCCTCAGCGCGCTCGGCGATGGGGTGCGCACAGACCTGAACCAGGCGCTCCTCCCCACACTCGCAGAAGGCGCCGAAAGTTTCGACACGAAGAAGATCGTCAGCGCGCAGATGCGCGCGGGTGACGGCATCCTTCGCTATCGCCGTGCCGATGAGCCGAACCCGTACGGATCCGTTGTCTTCTTTAATGCCAAGCGCGCACTTCTGCTCGGCGCACGCCTCTTCCCCGCTCCGGGAACGCGTCCCTATGGATGGCCAGTGGCGAAGGGTGAACCGGAGCTTGGCGAAGAGGCACTCACGACACCAACACCACCCGTCGCTTCAGTTTCGCCGAGCGCCCCCGCCTCGATGACGCCAACTCCAACCGCGTCCGCACTACCAGTGGGGCCGTATCAGCCGCTTATCAGCTGCAACGCGAATCTCCCCGCGCCGATCTACACACCCGAACCAGATCCAACCGCGCCACCGAGCGAAGATCCGCTTGCGAGCCCAGGCGAGAGCGCACCACCAAGCGAAAGCCTGCCGCCAAGCGATTCGCCAAGCCCCACGGTCAGCCCGAGCCCGTAGCTACCTTTCAGTGCGCAGAGCGGCAGCCACGAGTGCCGCAGCGGCACCTCGATGACTCAGCTGATCTTTCTCTTCGGGACTGCGCTCTGCCATCGTGCGCCCGTCAACCTCAAAGATCGGGTCGTAACCAAACCCTGACGCGCCACGCGGCGCCTCGGTGATGTGTCCGCGTCGCTCACCGCGAAACGTTCGTGGCGGGCGTGCGCCGGGCGAAGGATCCACGAGCGCCATGCAACAGACAAAGCGCGCGCTCCGGCGCTCGTGCGGAATCCCACGAAGTTCGTGCAGCAACTTCTCATAGTTTTGCTGATCCGTTGCGTTGGGGCCCGCATACCTTCGCGTATAGACACCAGGCGCTGCGTTGAGTGCATCGACCTCAAGACCTGAGTCATCCGCCAGCGTCCACTCACCGCTCGCCGCGGCGTAGAAGTGCGCCTTCTGCAGCGCGTTCTCCTCAAAGGTCTCTCCGCTCTCTGGCGCCTCTTCCGTGATCTTCAGGTCGCGCAGGGTGACGAGGGTCAGCGGCAGCCCTGCAAAGAGCCGCTGAAGTTCAGCGAGCTTGTGCGCAGAGCCTGTGGCGACGAGGAGTGTGCGCACTGCTGTCGCGCCGCTGCGTTGCGTTAGCGCGCGCCGTCGACGGTGGCGCGCTGGAATCTAATGAGATCCGCAATCCCCTTGTCGGCAAGCGTCAACATGGCGTCGAGCGCATCACGATGGAATGGCTCCTGCTCAGCCGTCCCCTGCAACTCCACGTAGTGTCCGCTCTCGGTAGCAACCACGTTGAGGTCCACCTCGGCGCGACTATCCTCTTCGTAGGGGAGGTCGAGCACTGGCCGACCGTCCACCACACCGACAGAGACTGCCGCAATGTGGCCGGTGAGGTGCTGCTCGAGCTTCTTCGCGCGCATCGCGAGCGCGAGTGCAATCCAACCGCCGGTGATGCTGGCGCAGCGCGTTCCGCCATCCGCCACCAACACATCGCAGTCAATCAGAATTGAGCGCTCGCCGAGTTTCGTGAGGTCAACCGCCTGGCGAAGCGAGCGTCCGATCAGTCGTTGAATCTCATGCGTGCGGCCACCGAGTTTGCCGCGCACCGCTTCGCGATCTGAGCGTGTGTTCGTGGCGCGCGGGAGCATGCTGTATTCAGCAGTCACCCATCCGGTCCCCTTGCCGCGCAGGTGTGGCGGGACACGGTCCTCCACGCTTGCTGAGCAGATCACCACCGTGTTCCCCACCGTAATGATTGCGGAGCCTTCGGCCCACTTCTGGACGCCAAGCTCCGCGCTCAACGCACGCATCTGATCT
>CAXRAV010000118.1:0-3487 GCA_964228585.1 Candidatus Limnocylindrus sp.
CAAGCACGTTGGCGGTGCCGAGGTCAATTCCAATCTTCATGCTGGGCTCTTCTCCTCTTCGCTGACATGTGTCAGCTCCGCGCCGAGGCCACGGAACTTCTCCTCAATGGTGGCATAGCCGCGGCGGACGTGGTGCGCGCCATGGATCCTGCTCTCGCCAGGGGCTGCGAGTGCGGCGAGCATGAGCGTAGCCCCCGCGCGCAGATCGGGGATGTCTGCCTCAGCCGCAGTGAACACCGTTGGCCCGCCGATGCGCGCGTGTCGCGGATCGAGGATCTCTACCTGTGCGCCGAAGTTGCGCAGGCCAACCAGCCACTCAAGTCGATCTTCGAAGATCGTCTCATGGATGTTGCTGACGCCCGATGCGCGCGTCAGGATCAGTCCTGCAGAAGGTTGGAGGTCAGTCGCGAGACCTGGATACGGCGCGGTCGTGATGTCGACCGCCTTGTACGAACCTTCGCCCTGTGGCATACCGCTGACTCGCAGCGTGTTTCCCGTCACGCTGTGCTCGACGCCCATTCGCTCCAACACCTCCATGAACGCGCCAAGATGCGCCGGCTCAATCTCCGTAATCTCAATGCTGCCGCCAATCACTGCGGCGGCTGTTGCAAATGTTCCCGCTTCAATACGATCTGGCATCACACGATGTGATGCGCCGTGCAGCGCATCAACGCCGTGGATTTCAATCACATCTGGTGCAGTGCGTTGGACCTGCGCGCCCATTGCGTTGAGGAGTTTGATGAGATCGTCTACCTCTGGCTCCTGTGCAGCCGGCTGGATGCGCGTCGTCCCTTTCGCGAGTACTGCGGCGAGCATTGCATTCTCTGTCCCCATCACGGTGACGTGGGGGAAGTTGATTGCTGCGCCGCGCAGTCTGCCGCTGCTCTTTGCAAAGTAGTAGCCGTCGCGATAATCGATTTCTGCGCCGAGCGCGCGCATTGCATCCACATGGAGATTGACTGGGCGTCGGCCGATGCGATCGCCGCCAGGATTGCTGATGATCACGCGGCCGAATCGCGCCAGGAGTGGACCGAGCAACATGAAGCTCGCCCGCATCTTGGCCGCCGCCTCCAGAGGAACGAAGAGCCACTCCACGTCGCCCGCGGTGAGATCCATCGTGCCATCTGATTCGCGTTCCACCGCAACACCAAGGTCGCGGAGTGTTTCGCGCAGCACCTCAATGTCCAGGATCTCTGGAACGTTCTCAAGGCGAAGTGTTTCGCCGGTGAGGACCGACGCGGCCATCATCTTGAGCGCGGCATTCTTTGCACCGGATACGCGCACGCTGCCGCTGAGTGGACGACCGCCCGTGATGTGGAACGCCTCTTTGGCGAGCACCATGGGGCGGTACTCCCAGGAGAAGGGTTTGGGCATCGGTTGCTTACTCATGCGTGGATTCTCGCCCCTCTCCCCTCACGGCGTCCAACTGAGCGACGCTTGGGGTGTTGGGGCTCTGCGCGAGGCGTCCTGCGGGGGATCCTGCGTTGCGCCAGGAGATCAGCCGCGCCGGCGGCGTCGCTCCGCAAGATTCAGGTGGAGCAGGGCTCGAGCCATGGCAGCACGTGCAGTGGCAACCGCTCCCGGGTCGGCGTGATCAACCTGCGCAAGTGCCTGCTCGGCGGCCACTTTTGCCTTCTCGATCGCCTCCACGTCGAGGTCTGCGGCGAGATCGGCTGATTCCGCAAGCACGAGGACGCGATCGGGTCGCACCTGCACAAAGCCGCCGATGATTGCCACAAGCTCCACGTTGCCATCCTTGGTGGTGATGCGACCTTCGCCGAGCCCGAGCACCGTGACGTACGGCTCGTGCTTCGGCAGAATTCCAACCTCACCGTCGACCGTTGGGAGAACGAGGGCCGTTGCCTCACCACTCCAGGTGAGTCGCTCAGGCGTCACGATCTCCAACGAAAATGGCATGCGCTACTTCGCCGCTGCGGCGGCGTTGGCGCGCACGTCGTCCAGCGTGCCGGCGAGGAAGAACGCCTGCTCTGGCAGTGCATCGGCCTTCCCCTCCAGAATCTCGCGGAACGATGCAACCGTGTCCGCAATCTTGACGAACTTGCCGGGGCGGCCCGTGAAGACCTCCGCGACGAAGAACGGCTGGCTCATAAAACGCTGCAAGCGTCGCGCGCGTGAGACGAGCGCCTTGTCGTCTGGCGAGAGTTCGTCCATTCCGAGAATGGCGATGATGTCTTGCAGATCTCGGTAACGCTGCAGCACTCGTTGCACCTCGCGCGCCGTCTCGTAGTGGCTTGCGCCAACCACGTTCGGGTCGAGCACGCGGGACGTTGACGTCAACGGATCCACGGCCGGATAGATTCCCAGCTCCGTAATGCTTCGCTCAAGGCGAATCGTGGAGTCAAGGTGTCCGAACGTCGTTGCCGGTGCTGGGTCGGTATAGTCATCTGCTGGCACGTAAACGGCCTGCAGTGACGTGATCGACCCCTTCTTGGTGGAGGTGATGCGCTCTTGGAGCGCCGCCATCTCCGTTGCCAAATTCGGCTGGTAACCCACGGCGCTCGGCATGCGGCCAAGAAGCGCGGAGACTTCGGATCCCGCTTGCGTGAAGCGGAAGATGTTGTCGATGAAGAGGAGCACGTCGCGACCCTCTTCGTCGCGGAAGTACTCCGCCATCGTCAAGCCAGAAAGCGCGACGCGCAGACGCGCTCCGGGTGGCTCGTTCATCTGCCCGAACACCATCACGGTCTTGTCGATAACGCCCGAGTCGCGCATTTCGTGAATCAAGTCGTTCCCTTCGCGTGAGCGCTCACCGACGCCCGCGAAGACGGAGTAGCCGGAATGCTCTTGTGCAACGTTGCGAATCAGCTCTTGGATCACCACCGTCTTACCAACGCCGGCGCCGCCGAAGATACCGATCTTTCCACCCTTCTTGAATGGACAGACAAGGTCGATCACCTTGATTCCGGTCTCAAAGAGTTCCGTCTCTGTCGTGAGATCATCGAATGGAGGTGCAGAGCGATGAATTGGAAGTTGCGTATCCGACTTCACGTCACCCGCCTGGTCAATCGCTTCGCCGAGCACGTTGAAGACGCGGCCGAGTGTTCCTGCGCCAACAGGGACGGAGATTGGTGCGCCAAGGTCCGTGGCCTTTGCACCACGCGCGAGGCCGTCCGTTGTGGTCATGGCAACGGTTCGAACGCGATTGTTGCCAAGATGCTGCTGCACCTCAACAACGAGTGATCCGTCTGCGCGATCGACGCGGACTGCGTTGTAGATCGCAGGCAACTCTCGTGCGGCGAACTCGATGTCAACGACTGGTCCGGTGACCTGAACGACCGTTCCTACGGCTCCTGCGCTCTTCGTTCCTGCGTTCGCCATGACTCCTCCTACGCTCTCAGCTTCAGTGCGCGCTTGCGCCCGAAGCAATTTCGATCATCTCTCGGGTGATGTTCGCCTGTCGGACCTTGTTATAGGTAAGTGTGAGGTCACTGATCAGATCCCCTGCGCTCTCCGTTGCGTTCTTCAT
>CAXRAV010000119.1:0-2302 GCA_964228585.1 Candidatus Limnocylindrus sp.
GCGGAGTACAACGCTGCTGACTGCCGCTCGATGTTCCTTGTGCTCGCCTGGTTGCGCGCTAACCGATAGAAGCGCAGTCCATTAGCGACGGCGGTAGCGCCGCGCGATCACGCTATAAAGCGGGAGCTTCGTCAAGAGTTCCGAGATCGGGCGCGCCGCTTTACCCTCTCGACCCTCAACGGCGAGGAGTCGGTCCGCGGCGTCGCCCTCCACGTGGCGTGGATCGCAGGTGGCAAGGTCAATCGCCACCTCGCCAGGGATCGCTGTGCCGAGCTTTTCGAGGAGGTTCGCGGGGATCCCTTCGTCACCGAACTCGGCGCGCAACTCTTCTTCCAACTGCCACCGCGGGGTGCGGAAGAGGATCGCGCGCCAGGCGTCCGCAACCGCAGGGGTGACGCGGCCATCGCCCGGCACTGGCGCTTCGGAGAGGTCGCTGCCGCGCGCCCAGCGCGCCGCCTTGTGGAGGAGGGTGTCCTCGTCGAGTTCAAGATAGGCGGCGAGATCTTCTGCCGGTGAGGTGTCGCCGACGAGGGCGCGGATCCCGGGGGCAAACGCCTCCTTCATATCAAGGTCGATGCCACGCACTGTGCGGTGCAGGTAGACCTGTTGATACATGAAGTGCCGTGCGTTCAAGAAGCTCTCCAACGCCCCAATCGCGGGTTCATAGAGGGTGAGGCCGCGCGGGCCGATGAAGCTGTAGCGACGTAGGCGCTCCACATCCACGGCGCCAATCTGCACCCCAGTCATGTACGAATCGCGGCGGACGTAGTCGAGGTTGTCGACGGTGAAGACGCCGGAGAGGAGCGGCTGCATGATGCGCAGCCAGCGCGGCACCGTGTCATCTTCGAGTGGCGGCTTGGAGATCAGGAAGCTGACCCATGTTGGATCAATCGACTCGCCATCGCTGAACCGATCGCGTTCGGCGTGTTCTCCTGGCGCGCGACGAAGCCTGCCGATAATCGCACCAAGTTCGTGCTCGATGATGAGCGCGGAGAGATCTTCATGCGCAAGTCGCTTCCCTGGTGCACGGCGCGAATCATCGGGGGCGGGGAACTTCTCCAGAACCTCGTGATCAAAGAAGTGCGCAAAGGGTCCGTGACCAACATCGTGCAGGAGCCCCGCCACGCGCATCGTTTCCACCACAAGGCCCTCGCTCGGGATGTCATCACCGCTCGCGCGCAGCTGATCGGCGAGCGAGTTGTAGAGCTGGCGTGCCCAGAGTCCCGCCTCATGCATGACGCCGAGCCCGTGCGAGAAGCGGCTGTGCTCGGCAGTCGGGAAGACCCACCGTGCGCTCTGCAACTGGCTGATGCGGCGCAGCCGCTGCAGCCACGGTGTGTCGAGCAGATCCTCCTCGGCAGCGTCTTCTGCGAGATACCCAAGTGCTGCCGCCCCTTCTGGAGTCAGGCGCTTGGTCAGCTCGATGTAGCCGTGGATTGGATCACTGATCAGATTGACGGCCCTAAAGCGCGCCGCCTCGCCTCCGGCGCCGCTCCCTGCGCCGCTAGCGCCGTTGCTCGTAATGCTCATGCGTTGCGGTAGAGCGCCGTCGCGGCGGTGAGGGTGCGCGCCACGTCATCACGCAGCGCCTGCGGCTTGAGGACTTCAGCGCCATCACCCCAGCCCAAGATCCATGCACGAACTTCAAGGAGTCCTGAGACGCGCGCGCGCCAGAGGAGTGAGCCATCAGCTTCGCGCTCACTCGTCTGTGATGGATGCCAGCGTGTTTCGGATGCGCGCGCGGCCGCCTCGGGCGTGAAGCGCACGACGATCTCTTCTAGTGGTTGATCTGCAACGATGTCCCACGCGGCGGCGAGCGTGCGCTCAAGCTCAACCTCTTGTGGTCGCGTGAACGTTGCTGTGGTCATGCGGGGGCTGCTGATGCGATCTACGCGGAAGGTGCGCATCGCGCTGCGCGTCTCGTCAAAGCCAATCAGATAGGTTGCGAGCGTAGCGGCGGATGGTTCAATCAGATACGGGTGCACGCGCGCGGTTCGCGTCGTGCCAGAACTGCTCCAGGCGGCCGCATATTCAAATTCAAGGACGCGTCCGTTCACCCATGCGTTGGCAAGGACGCGAAGGCGCGACTGCGCCTCTGGTTGATTGCGCAGCTCGCTGATTTGCGAGACGGTGCGTTCCACTGACGACCGCAGCGGTTCGTCCAACATTCCGCCGAGTTTCATCAGCGCGGCACCGAGTTCAGGGTCGTATCCGGTGGCGAACTTCGCCAGCAGGCGCGCCGCCAAGACGATCGCAATCGCCTCGTCGCGACTGAAGCGCAAGGCGGGGAGGAGGCCGCTCT
>CAXRAV010000120.1:0-4794 GCA_964228585.1 Candidatus Limnocylindrus sp.
GGTGCTGCCGGGGCTCGGCCATGTGCCATTCGAAGAGGACCCTGACGCGTTCACCCGCGCAATGCAGGAGTGGCTCGCCACACTGAAATAGCGTGCAGTGATAGATCAGGTGGTTGGCTGGCGCGCTAGGATTCGAACCTAGGATCCCCTGCTCCAGAGGCAGGTGCCTTACCGCTTGGCCACGCGCCAACGGCTGTGATCGTAGCGCAGCAGGCGCCCCTCGTCAGCCACGCGAGCGCGAACACGGCGAGAATAGGCGCTATGACTACGGCGAAGCGGACCCCAATCTCTCAAGAGGTCCTGACCCCCGCCGAACGGCGCACCCTCGCCGCCCTCGCTGAAGGATTTGTCCCCGGCGGCGGCACGGCGCGCGCGGCAGCCGCTGAGCGTGCGTTTGCAACCGTCGTAGATCCCGAACTCGTCAGCCAACTGCGACTGGTGTTGCGCCTCGCTGAGACGCGCGCGGGGAGCCTCCTGATCGGCGGGAAGGCGGTGAAGTTCAGCAGCCTCCGTGGCGATGAGCGAGACGAATACCTGCAGTACTGGGTGCAACATCGAATTCCACTACTGCGTAGCGCCGCCTCCGCACTACGAAAGTTGCTCTGTTTCCTGGCATATGCGGATGCAGACGAACCAGGCGACCCAAAGCTCCGTGCGCGCCTTGATTCAATCGGCTACAAACCGAAGCCGAATGCCGCCACGCGCGACTACTCCAAGCTCGTCGCGTTTGATCCACAGCAGGCTCAACGAATCGCAGTTGATGTTCTGGTGATCGGCTCAGGTGCCGGTGGAGGCTCAGTGGCCCGCGATCTCTCGCGCGCGGGGAAACGCGTCATGGTCATTGAGGCCGGGGCACTCTATGACGAGCGAAGCTTCCCCACCAGAGAGCGCGATGCGTACGAGCGCCTCTATCTGGATTCGGGATTCACCGCCACCGACGACGCACATATCGCCATCCTCGCAGGCGGCACCGTTGGCGGCGGAACCACGGTCAACTGGATGACCTCTATTCCTATTCCTGATCGCGTCCGCGCCGAGTGGGAAGAGCAGCATGGCGTTAAGGGGATCACTTCGCCACGCTTTAAACAAGATCTCAACGAAGTGCTACGCGAAGTGGGTGCGCAACCCTCCGAAAAGATGCCGCCGAAGGACGCGGCGCTCATCCGCGGTGCTGAAGGGCGCGATTGGAGTGGCGAAAAGATTCAGATGAACCGTGCGGAGTGCGGGGACTGCGGCACCTGCCCGTTTGGATGTAAGCGCGGATCAAAGCAATCCACCCTTAGATTGCACCTCCCCCAGGCACTAGAAGCGGGCGCTCACCTCATCCCAGACTGCAAGGCGGAGCGCCTGATCATCACCAACGGTGAGGTCCGTGGCGCCGTGACAACATATGGAATCCGTGCGGGGGCGCCGCGCACGCTCGAGATCATTGCCCCTCAAGTGGTCGTAAGTGGTGGCGCGCTTCGCACACCGCTCCTCCTGCGTCGCAGTGGACTTACGCACCCTGCCATCGGTCAGAATCTTCGCCTACACCCAGTGACGCTCGCTGCGGGCATCTTTCCGGAGAAGATCGAGATGTGGCGCGGCACGATGCAGGCCGCCAAAAGTGAAGAGTTCATTGAGCCGATGGAAGACCGCAACGGCTACATCATTGAAAGTGCGCCAGGGCATCCTGGCCTGCTCGCGCTTGGTATTCCATGGACGAGTCGCGACGAGCACCAACGTCTGATGAGGCTTGCTCCACACATTGCACCCTTCCTAGCGATCGCCAGAGACGATGGTGGCGGTCGCATCAGTGAGACACGCAACGGATTCGCCAAGATTGAGTACCGCACCACGCCTCGTGATGAACGCACGCTTCGCGCCGCGCTCGGCTCACTCGTTCGGATGGCGGAGGCGGCCGGAGCGAGCGAGGTGATCGCGGCGGGTTCACCGCCAGTTGCCTGGCGCCGTCGAGATGGCGTTGAAGCGTTCCAAGTGCTGCAGCGGCGGTTGACGCGCTTTGACTTTTCACCGAACCGCGGGACCGTCTTCTCCGCCCATCAGATGGGGACGGCGCGCATGGGGAGCAACCCAGTTGATCATGCCTGCGATTCATTTGGCCGCGTCCGTTCAACCACCCGTCCTCGCGCCACCGATCCACTCGGCGGCATCATCAAAGGCCTCTACGTTGCAGATGGCTCGCTCTTCCCCACCGCGATCGGCGTGAACCCCATGATCACCATCCTCGCCTTGGCGAAGCGCGTGGCGCGCACCGTTCTATCCGACGGGAGATAACGACGACAACCAAGGAAGCTGGAGCGGGAGACGAGACTCGAACTCGCGACATCTTGCTTGGAAGGCAAGTGCTCTACCAACTGAGCTACTCCCGCGCGCGATCCTCAGATGCTAGCAGGGGCTGCGCGCCGCGCAAGGTACGTAGGCGGTTAATGCGGTCAGTGAGCGGGGGGTGCGTGGCCATGAAGCCTGCCGCGCGGGTCTCAAAGTGCTTGACCGGGTTGACGATATAGAAGTGCGCCGTGGCCTTGGTCGCAACCTCAAGAACCTCCTTGTCGCCCGCCAGCTTGGCGAGTGCCCGTTCTAGTCCCTGTGGGTTGCGCGTCAGCTCAACACCCGACGCATCGGCGAGGTATTCGCGCTGGCGCGAGACGGCGAGCTGCACCATACGTGCCGCGATCGGCGCAAGGACGGCGAGGATGATCGTCAGGAAGAAAACGATGATCTGGAGGCCGCCGCCCCCCTTCTCGTTGTCGCGTCGACCCCCGCCCCCGAACATTGCAAATCGGAGCAGCATGTCGCTGAGAAGTGCGAGCGAGCCCACGAGCGCCGCCACCAGGAGGCTGTAGCGAATGTCGAAGTTGCGCACGTGCGAGAGCTCATGCGCGATCACGCCGCTCATTTCCTCGCGGTCGAGCTTCGCCATCAAGCCTCTGGTCACGGCGATGCTCGCATGCTGCGGGTCGCGCCCCGTCGCAAATGCGTTGAGCGCCGTGTCATCAATGACGTAGATCTTCGGCTTCGGGATGTTTGCGGCAATGGAGAGCTCAGCGGTGATGTTGTCCAGCTGCAACTCTTCAGGCCCTGCTGCCGGATCGAGCGGCTTCGCGCCCGAAGCGGCCAGCACCGCACGATCCCCGCCGAACCAAGCGCCGAGCGTCAAGACGAAGCCGAGCCCGAAGGCGAAGAGCGAATACGGGAGCGCCCCCTCAATGCCGCCCGTGAAGGCCACGCCAGCAGCCGTAGCGAGCGCGGCGAAGATACCGATGACGAGCAGGACAAGCAGCGCCGACTTGCGCCGATTCGCCGCTGCGAGATCGTAAAAGGTGGCCATGCTGCTCCCCTACTCCGACGCGCTCAGGAGAGGCTGACCTTCGGGACGGCCTCCTCGGAGTCCGGCGCATCGAAGAAGTCTCGCTTCGCGAAACCGAGGGCTCCAGCGAAGAGAAGTCCAGGGAAGGTCTGCACCGAATTGTTATACGAGAGCACCGAGGCGTTGTAGTGCTGGCGGCTGAAGCCGATCTGGTTCTCCGTCGAGGTGAGCTGCTCTTGCAGCTGAATCACGTTCTCGTTCGACTTCAGCGTGGGGTATGCCTCGACGTTGGCGAACAGGGTGCGCAGCGAGCTGCTGAGCATGTTCTCCGCCTTCGCCTGTTCGGCAGTGTTGCCGGTTGCTCCGGCGTTCACGGCGGCGGCACGCGCGGCGGTCACACTCTCAAGGACGCCCTTCTCGAACCCCATCTGTCCCTTCACCGCCTCCACGAGGTTCGGAATGAGGTCGTAGCGTCGCTTCAGCTGAACCTGGATCTGACCGAGCGCTTCATCCACACGGTTACGTGCGTTGACGAGCCCGTTATATGACGAAACCACAAGCAGTAAAACGGCTCCAATGATGGCGATTGGGAGAATCAGTTCCACGAGTCCTCCTAATGTGAACGGTGGTGCACGAAACCGTGCGCTGACCTGATTGTACCGCGTGCACTTTTCCATGCGATGTTAAGAATCCCGCACAAAACTGTTGCGTTTGACGACCCCCCAGGGGGGAGGCGTAGGCTGAGGGAAGTAACTGGGTTGAGGCCTCAGCGGTCTCCCCTGGTGCAGGTGCAGCCCGGCAAACTGGGCCCCTGCGGGAAAGGTCTGGACGCTTATGAACGTTTTGTTGGTTGGTACCGGCACGGTCGGAGAGGCAATCGCCCACCTAGTCAAAGGGCGCAAGTGGCTCGGCAAGATGACCCTCGCTGACTACTCACTCGACCGAGCGCGCACCGTGGCAGACGCCGTTGGCGCTGGATACGACGTGGCGCAGGTTGACGCGGGGAACGCGCAGCAGCTCAAGGAGCTGATCGTTGCCTCAAAGGCGGACTTGGTGCTCAACGCCGTGGATCCGCGCTTCGTGCCTGCGATCTTCGATGCGGCGCTTGAGGCTGGCGTGCACTACATCGACATGGCGACAAGCCTCTCGGTGCCCGATAAGCAGAATCCATACACCGTCCCTGGCGAGATGCTCGGCGACTACCAGGTGGCGAAGAACGGCCTCTGGGAGGCGAAGGGGAAGGTCGCGCTGATCGGCATGGGGATGGACCCCGGCCTCTCCAACATCTTTGCGGCGTACGCAAAGAAGTGGACGGTTGATGACGTGAGCGCCGTGCACATCCGCGACGGCGGTGACCTCCGCATCGAAGGCTATCCGTTCGCAACCGTCTTCAGCCTCTGGACCGTCATCGAGGAGTGCCTGAACCCGCCGATCGTCTGGCGCAACGGGAAGGTTGAAGTGCGCGCACCATTCAGCGAACCAGA
>CAXRAV010000121.1:0-3923 GCA_964228585.1 Candidatus Limnocylindrus sp.
CATCATTTCGCCAATCGCGGAAGAGAGTGCACTCTTTGAGCGCGGCATCGGTGGCGCTACAGACGTGGTTGCTAAGGAGCTCTACAGGCTCGCTCCGCATGCAGAGGATTCCACGCCTCTCGCGCTGCGACCGGAGGCTACTGCGGGGATCCTCCGCGCGTACATCCAGCACGGCATGCGCAGTGCCCCGCAGCCGGTTCGTCTCGTCACCGTCGCGCCATTCTTCCGTCATGACCGACCACAGAAGGGTCGATATCGCCAATTCACGCAGTTCAACGTGGAGGCGATCGGGGACGCTGGCCCTGGCATCGACATTGAGGTGATCGAACTTGGCGCAAGCTTCTTGAATCAGCTTGGGCTTGCCGACGTTGAAGTTCACTTCAACTCTGTTGGCTGTAGCGACTGTCGACCTGCTTATGCGGCAGCGCTGCGGGCACACTTCGCCCCGATTGAAGGCGAGCTGGGAGAGGTCGACCGGACTCGACTCCGTGACAATCCACTCCGCCTCCTTGATTCGAAGGACGCCGCCGCAGTGCGGAGAGCGGAGAGCGCACCTGCGCTCCCTGGTCACCTCTGTGTTGCATGCGAACAGCATGACTACGTCGTTCGCGAGGGCCTCGTCGTTGCTGGCGTCAAGGTGGTCAGTGCCCCGCGTTTGGTGCGCGGGCTGGACTACTACAGTCGCACCGCTTGGGAGTACCTCCTCCCTGGAGAAGAGGGACAGCAGGGTGCCCTCGGTGGCGGAGGGCGCTATGACGGGCTCGCGGCACTGATTGGTGGAACTGCAACCCCCGCCATCGGCTTTGCGATCGGCGTGGACCGTGTTGTCCACGCGCTGCACGACCGAAAGATTCAGATTGGCGCAGTCGCGCAACCACTAACCGTGATCTGTGGGATTGACGAGGGGAGCATCGGGGAACGCATTCGGCTCGCCTCGTTGCTTCGGGCTGCAGGGTCTGCCGCTCGCGCCGACGTTACTCCCCGTAAGATCGGGAAGCAGCTTGAAGGTGCGTCGCGTGACGGAGCTGTCGCTGTCATCATCGTGGAACCCGATGGTCGCTATAGCCTTCGAGCCATGATCGATGGGAAACAGGAAGAGCCGACCGACGAGGCAAGCGTGCTGCGCGCCGTTGCCGCACTCGTGATGCGAACCGAAAGGAGAACATGAGCGAATCACGACGACTCGCAACCGGCCTTCGCAGCGACGTCTGCGGCGCACTGCGCGCGAGCGATGCTGAGCGTCGTGTCCGCCTTGCCGGCTGGATCCACCGTCGCCGAGATCACGGCAGCCTCGTCTTTATCGACCTTCGCGATCGCTACGGCATCGTGCAGGTGGTGGTGGATGCGGCGACAGCGCCCGAGGCACACACAGCGCTCGTGGATGCACGGATTGAGTGGGTCATCGCGGTAGAGGGGGTCGTCACCCCACGTCGTGCTGGAACCGAGAATGAGAAGCTCCCGACAGGGGCGATTGAAGTGGCGGCCGACTCGGTGCGAATCATCTCGCAGTCAAAGACACCACCCTTCTACATCAACGAGGCAGATGCGCCGATCGATGAAAGCGTCCGCCTGAAGCACCGCTATCTTGACCTCCGGCGCGAACCGTTGCGAGATCGACTCTTGATGCGTAGCGCCATGGTGCAGGCGATCCGCGAAGTGCATCACGAACACGGCTTTGTTGAAGTCGAGACACCGATCCTCATCAAGTCCACACCAGAAGGGGCGCGCGACTTCATCGTGCCATCACGGCTGCAACCAGGGAGTGTCTATGCCCTCCCACAGTCGCCCCAGCAGATGAAACAGCTGCTGATGGTCGCTGGATTTGACCGCTACTTCCAGATTGCACGCTGCTTCCGTGACGAAGATCTACGCGGCGACCGTCAACCAGAATTCACGCAGCTCGACCTTGAGATGAGCTTTGTGGACGAGACGAGTGTACGAGGCTTTGTCGAGCAAATGGTGATTGAAGTGACGAAGCGCACTCGGCCCGACCGACCGATGCAACAGGTCCCATTCCCTGTCTTCACCTATGAGGAGGCGTTGGAGCGTTACGGCTCGGATAAGCCCGACCTTCGCTATGGGATGGAGCTGATAGACCTTGGCGCCGCTCTCCCCGCCGCAACCGGCTTCAAGGTGTTTGATGACGTGCGTGCCAGCGGTGGCCGCATTCGCGCCATCCGAGTCCCTAGGAAAGGTGGCGCTGCGCGCTCAGAGATTGATGATCTAACCGAACGCGCGAAGCGTCACGGTGCGAGCGGCCTTGTTTGGATCGCCCTGCTACCAGATGGTGAGATCAAGTCACCAATCGCAAAATTCCTCTCGCCGGAGTCAGTTGAGGCGATCTGGAGTGCGAGTGGTGGCAAGAGCACCGCGCCCGAGGGAGATCTTGTCCTCGCCGTCGCGGGCGAGCGCGTACTCTCGGCAGAAGTGCTCGGACGCCTCCGGGTGGAGATCGCACTTGAGGCGAACATGGCAGATCCTGACCTCCTCGCCTTCTGCTGGGTGCACCGTTTCCCGATGTACCAGTGGGATGCGGAGTCAAGCCGCTGGGATGCGACGCACAATCCGTTTAGCGCCCCAGTGCCAGAGCATGTAGAACTGCTCGCGACTACCTCAGGTGATGTGAGTAAGCGCTCGGCTGGTGACCCAGCTGGTGGGGCCCTCGCGCAGCAGTACGACGTGGTCCTTAACGGCTGGGAGCTTGGAGGCGGCTCCGTGCGCATCCATGATCGCGCGCTCCTCGAGCGTTCTTTTGCGTTGATGGGGCACTCACTTGACGATGCGCGCGCAAAGTTTGGCGCGCTCCTTGACGCATTCGAATACGGCGCTCCGCCACATGGCGGAATTGCGATCGGCGTTGAGCGCTGGGCGGCCCTCCTTGCGAATCAGGTCAACATTCGCGAGGTGATGGCCTTCCCGAAGACGCAATCGGGGAGTGACCTAATGCTTGAGGCCCCGTCAGAGCCAGACGCGAAGCAGTGGAGTGATCTTGGCCTCGCGGTAAAGCCCAGCACGCCGCGAAAGTAGCGTAGGTTCGACGGTAGCGAGAGGCGCGCATGCCCACCGTGAAGATTCGCGACGCAGAGATCTACTTCGAAACGTACGGTGAGCCAGTCCCTGGTCGCGACCCCATCATGCTGATCCAGGGCTCGTACATCACTGGATCAGTCGACTGGGGCGGAGTGGCGCCACGGTTGGCGCAGGAGTTCCAGGTGATCGTTCCAGACTGCCGAGGTCACGGGAGGAGCGACGATCCTGCTGGTCGATACTCGTTTCGTGATATGGCTGCCGATGCTGCCGCACTGATTCGTGCCCTCGGCCACAAGCAGGCGCACGTGATCGGGCATAGCAATGGTGGCAACGTGGCGCTCGTTACGTTGATGGAGCATTCCGAGGTGGTAGCAAGCTGCATTCCTCAGGCAGCGAATGCCTATGTAAGCGCAGACCTTGTGGAACGGATTCCGAAGAAACTGGATCCGGATCGTGTGCGAACGGAGGATCCGAGTCTGATGATGGAGATGATTGAGCTCCATTCGGCACGTCACGGAACCGAATACTGGGCAACCCTTCTACGCCGTACCGCCGCAGAGATCATCAGCCAACCAAACTACACCGCGGGTGATCTCGCTCGCGTGCAGCGACCAACACTCGTGATCGAGGGTGAACACGACGCAACTAACGCTCCAGCATCGCATGGTCGCTTCATGGCGCAGCACATCCCTGGTAGCCAGCTCTGGATTCCTATCGGCGTTGGACACAACGTGCACACTGAGATTGCCGCAGAGTGGTGTGAGCGCGTGCTCGCCTTTCTTCGAGCCATCTCTGCAGCGCAGCGCCGCTGAGCGAGGGCGCGTTGCATTCTCGTGTTGAGCGCCTTGATCTTGTAAGCCCGTGGAGGATCTCGCACGGCGTATCTACCGAGC
>CAXRAV010000122.1:0-3277 GCA_964228585.1 Candidatus Limnocylindrus sp.
ATCATTGTGGGGAGCGGCTTCGGTGGCCTCTCCACCGCAATTCGCCTCCTCTCAGACGGCTGGCAGGTCACCATCCTTGAGGCGCGTGGCGAAGTCGGCGGGCGAGCGTCGCGCATCCGCGAGGGTGGTTACACCTTCGACACCGGCCCATCACTCATCACCATGCCCTGGCTCTTTGAAGAGGTCTTTGCCGCTGCAGGCGAGAAGATGGCGGATCACGTCACGCTCCGCCAACTGCAGCCTGGCTACCGCATCTTCTGGACGGGCGAAGACCGACACTTTGACTTTGGGAGCGACCAAGCGGCACTCCGCGCTGAGATGGAGAAGTTCTCACCCGAGGACGCAGCGCAGCTCGACAACTTCTTGCAAGCCTCCGGCGACATCCACCGCAAAGGGATCTTGGTCTCTGGGCGACAGAACTTCTTGAAGCTTGCCGACTTCATCAAGCTCCTCCCAACGATGGCGAAGCTCGATGCGATTCGCTTCCTTGAAGGATGGGTCGGCAAGTTCTTCAAGGAGCCGCATGTGCAGCAGGCATTCGGATTCCACTCGCTCTTCATTGGTGGAGACCCGAGTCGCGTCCCCGCAATCTATTCTGCCCTCGCCTATCTGCAGATTGCAGATGGGATCTGGTACACGGAGGGTGGCGTCTACAGCGTCATTGAGGCATTCACAAAGATCATCAAGAAGGGGGGCGGAAGCATCCTCATCAACAGCAAGGTTGATCAGATCATTCATCGCAACGGGCGAGCGACCGGTGTTCGTACCGCCGATGGAACCGTGCATGACGCAGACCTCGTGATCTACAACGGCGATGTCACCGCGCGTGATGCCCTCCTCCCTGACCTGCCTGATACTTTCCCGTGGCGATTGCGCCCGCTCCGCACCACGATGTCCGCGCACATGATGTACCTCGGCACAAACAGGAAGTTCGAGAAGCTGCTCCACCACACGCTCGTGGTTGGCGATGACTATCACGGCTTCATCAAAGATGTGACGCGGGATCGCCGCATGCCGCGCAGCAACGCGGTCTACATCCACGCGCCGTCGCGCACGGAGCCAAGCATGGCCCCAGAGGGCGGTGACTCCATCGCCATCCTCCTCCCAGTGCCAAACCTTCGTTCAGGTGACGATTGGCGCGAGGCGGAGCCACGCATGCGCGACCGCACACTCGCCTGGCTGGAAGACTGGGGGCTCCCGGGCCTCCGAGAGAGCATCGTCGTGGAGAGGAGCTGGACACCCCTCACCTTCCGCGATGAGTTCCTGGCGCCCGACGGAAACGCCTTTGCGGTGGAGCCATCGCTCCAGCAGTCGGCCTACTTCCGTCATCCGAACCGCGACCGAGCGCTCGCCGGGCTCTATTACGTTGGTGGCGGCACGCACCCAGGTGCAGGGATGCCAGGGGCCCTCCTCACCTCACAGGTCACCCAAGACCTGATCCGAGAGGACTTCCGTGCGCCGTTCACCTCACGCGCCACTGGACCAACGGGGAATCTTGTCCAGCCGTAGCGAGTCCTCTCCGTCGACGAACACCAACCTCGCAACGGAGGAGTTTCTCCCAGAGGCGCGACGCACGATCAACCGCGTCGCGCGGAGCTTCTCCCTAGCCGCACGCCTCTTACCGGCGGACCGACGCAGAGATGTGGAACTCCTCTACCTCGTGATGCGTACCCTTGACGACCTTGTCGACGTAGACGTGCGCGCTGGCGGAAGCACTCGGACCGCCGCTCTTGAACGCATCGCGCGCATCCGTGAATGGTCGCGCGCGCGTTCTGGCGAAGTACCACGCGTGCCCTTGCAGGATCGCGAGCTGATCATCCTTGAGGAACTACTGGTGCGCCACCCCTCCTTCCCCCGTGATGCCGTCAGCGACTTCCTTGACGGGATGACTGCAGACCTTGATGCGCCAAACATTGCAACGGATGACGATGCATCACGCTACTGCTACCAGGTCGCTGGCACCGTTGGCCGCATGATGGCCGCACTCTTGGGCGTGGCCGAACCGCATCGTGGTGCCGCTGATCGCGCCGCGCGCGCGCTCGGTTCCGCCATGCAGCGCACCAACATCCTGCGCGACATTGACGAGGATCTCGCAAACGGGCGGGTGTACATCGCACGCGCCGCGCTGCAGCGCTGCGGGCTTGACCCAGCGGCGGCGGAAGGCCCAACCTCTCTCCGTGATGGCGACCGGCGCGCGCTTCTTCGCGAAGAGATTGCACGCGCAGAGGCCGAGTACGTTGAGGGGATCAGTGGCATTCGCTACCTGCAACACGGCCGGCGCTCGATTCGCGCCGCCGCCCTCCTCTACCGAGAGATCCTGCGACAAATTGAGCGCGATGGGCTTGGCGCGCGCCGGCCGCGCCGCTCGGTCGTGGGGCGAGCGCGGAAGGCGCTGCTCCTCCTTCAGGCGCTATTTAGTAGCGGCGGGAGCGAAGCGAGAGCGTGATCCCTGCCGCGACGGCGGCGAGGAGTGACGCAACAAGGACGCCGAGCTTCGCCGCAGCAGTCTCATCGGGCGCACCCTCAAAGGCGAGGCTCGCAATCAGCAGTGACACGGTGAAGCCGATCCCAGCGACGATCCCCATCAGCGCAACGTCTCGCCAGGCGGTCCCCTCGGGAGGCCCTGAGCGCACCAGATACGCCGCAGCGCGCGCAGCCACGTAGATGCCTACTGGCTTCCCGACCACAAGGCCGGCCACGATGCCCGCGAAGATCGGCGAGCTGAGCGCCACATCAAGGTTGATTGCACTCAGATTGATCCCCGCCGCCGTGAGTGCGAAGAGCGGTACGGCGAGACCTGCACTCCACGGATGCACCGCGCGTTCCGCGCGCTCTGCTGGAGAGCGCGTCTCTCCCTTGTCGCGATCAGCGCGCACCGCAAAGCCGAGCACAACACCCGCGATCGTGGCATGCACGCCGCTCTCGTGTAGCGCGAACCAGGTGATCAGTGCGAGTGGCACGTAGATCGCAAGGGTGCGCACCCGCGCACGCTGCGCCGCCCAGAAGGCGGCGGCGGCGGCGAGAGAGATGAGCAGTGCAGGGAACTCGACGCCTCCCGAATAGAAGATCGCAATGATCGCAATCGCCCCAAGGTCGTCAACGATCGCGAGGGTCAGAAGGAAGGCGCGCAGCGTCAGCGGGAGCTTGCGAGCGAAGAGGGAGAGGCCGGCGAGTGCGAAGGCGATGTCGGTCGCCCTCGGCACGCCCCAGCCGCGGAGCGACCCCCCATCGCCCGCGATGTTGAAGGCGACGTAGAGCAGCGCAGGGAGCTCAATGC
>CAXRAV010000123.1:0-6826 GCA_964228585.1 Candidatus Limnocylindrus sp.
GCGCCGCGAGTTTGCGGCGGGCGGTTTGGGCGGCGAGAAGGGCAAGGAGGGCGATCAGGAGGGCGAGGCCTCCAAGGAGCGCGGCCACGACGGTAAGGGTGCTGATCGCATCGGTCTGCATGCCCCGATCGTATCAGCCCCCTCGTGCCATCTAGTGGTCACGCGCTCTCCGCTATCCTGCAACTGATGCAGCGACCGCTGCGCGACGAAAGCGGAGACAGAGGAGGAACCGTGGCGAAGGGTGTGAAGCGCTTCAGGCCAGACCAGCGCCCAAAAAAGGAACGGCCGAGCGCACCGAAGCGCGGTCTCACCGCCGCCGAAGAGGCCGCGGCTGCGGCATACGAGGCGAAGCTTGAGGCTCCACGCGTGGTCAATGTGGCGACCAATCCACTCGACGCGCTGACCCGTAGCGCATCTGCGCAACGGCTCGCGGCAGAGATTGCAACGGAGCTCCCGGTGGTCCGTCGAGACCTTAGACGGATCGTCGTAACGTATGGGGCGCTCCTCGGACTTCTCGCCGCGATTTGGCTGGTTGCCACTACGACCGGCTTCATCAGCGCCTAACGGCGCGCCCGCAATGGCGACCATCGTTATCGCTGAGTCGATCGCAGCCGTTGGCGTTGAGGCGCTCAAGGCGGCGGGGCACGCTGTTCACGAACTCTCTGGTCAGCCCCGCGAAGCCCTTGTCGCCGCCCTCCGCGAGGCGGATGCGCTCATCGTACGGTCGCAGGTCAGGGTGGATGCCGCGCTGATCGCAGCGGGACCGAAGCTGCGCATCATCGGACGCGCCGGTGTCGGCATTGACAACATTGATGCGGTTGCAGCTGAGCGTGCAGGGATCCTCGTTGTCAACGCACCGGACGGGAATACGATTGCAGCGGCAGAGCATACATTCGCGCTACTCCTCGCACTCGCACGGCACGTGGCGAAGGGTGACCGGTCAGTGCGTGACGGGGCCTGGGCGCGCGCCGAGCTCAAGGGATTTGAGTTGCGTGGTCGTCGCCTTGGCATCGTCGGTCTCGGGCGGATCGGCCGAGCCGTTGCCGCGCGCGCTGCAGCATTTGGCATGGTCCTCCTCGGAGCCGATCCCGCGGTGAGCCAACAAGATGCGTCGAGCGCTGGCGTGCGACTCCTCTCGCTTGATCAGCTCCTCCAAGAATCAGATGTCGTCACCCTCCACACTCCCGCTGTTGGCGCGAATCCACTCATCGGTGCAGCAGAGCTCGCGAAGATGCAACCACATGCGGTGCTGATCAATGTGGCGCGAGGGAGCCTCGTCGACGAAAGCGCGCTCGCCGCAGCACTAAGTTCTGGAGGCATCGCAGGCGCTGCAATCGATGTTTTCGCAACGGAGCCCCCAAGAGACTCACCGCTACTCACCGCGCCGAACACCGTTCTCACCCCGCATCTTGGTGCGCAGACGAGCGATGCGCAGGTTGCCGTTGCGTATGAGGTTGCAGAGCGAATCTGCGACTTTTTCCGCGCCGCCTAGGAACTACTCCCCGCCGCCACCCGACTGCTTCGTTGGGGAGGCCCCGGGTGTTGGACTAGAGGGTGCAGGGGCTGAGCTCGGCGCGCCTCCTGATGAGCCGGTGGAAGTCGTAGCGCCACCACTCTCCCCACCTCGTCGTTCGAGCTTCGCCCAACCACTCCCCTTGAAGTGCACGCTCGTCGGCGAGAAGCGACGTTCAAGTGGGCCACCGCAGGCCTCGTGCGTTCGTTTCGTCTGATCATCAATTCCGTGCAGCAACTCGACGGTTGCGTCGCAACGTGCGCAGTGATAGTCGTAGAAGGGCATCAGGCACCTTGCTCGAGACGTGCGATCTCGTCGCGCAACTCTGCGACGCGCCGTTCGGCGCCTGCGACCACCGTTGCGGGAGCCTTCCCTGTGAATGACGGATCTGCAAGGCGCGTCTCAGCGGCCGCGAGTTGCGCTCGAGCGGCGACAAGTTCCCGTTCGCGACGCGCACGATCCGCATCACGGGTTGTTGCGTCTGCCTCTGGCGGCGTGAGTCGAGCGGTGAGGACTCCCGCAACGATCAGCATCCCCTCCTCCCCCGCTGGCAGGTTCAAGGCGATCGTCAGCGGACGGACACGCGCGAGTCGCTCGATTGCTGCTCGCAGGCGTTCGCCCGATGCAGCGAGGTCCGCCGGAGCGGCAACGGCAAGAGGCAACCACGCGCCGGCTGGGAGCTTTGTGCTGGTGCGCGCCGCACGCACTTCGCGCACGAGGTCAAGCCACTGATCGATCGCGCGCGCCTCGTCGCCTCCCTTGGTGTCTCGAACAGGCCATGCGGCGGTGGCGAGGAGTGGCCCATCTCCGTTACGGCGCGGGAGCGCCTCCCAAATCCCTTCCGTGATGAACGGCGCGATTGGATGAAGCAGGCGCAGGAGTGTGTCAAGTCCATCCACCAACGTCCACCAGACGGCGGCGCGCTCCGCCGCGGGGCGCGACTCATCCGCGAGGGTGACCTTGGCGAGCTCAATCGCCTGATCGCAATACTCGGCCCAGGTCGCATCATAGATTCGCTGTGCCGCTTCAGAGAATCCGTATCCAGCGAGGTTCCGATCCACGTCTTCGATCGCGCAACTGATGCGCGCCGACATCCACGCCCCAAACTCACCCGCCCCCTCCTGCGCGCTCCGCGCATCCGGACGTTCACCCGTGACCTCGGCCGGGCGGGCGCCGAGCACAAAGCGCGCCGCATTCCAAAGCTTGTTCATGAAGTTTCGTGCGTTCTCCAGTTTCTCCGGCGAGAGGCGTTGATCGGCGCCAGCCGCAGTTCCGGAAACCAGCGCGAAGCGAAGAGCGTCGGCACCAATCTCATCAATCAGCGAGAGTGGGTCAACCACATTCCCCTTCGTCTTTGACATCTTCTGACCCTCGGGGTCGCGCACCATCCCGTGCAGGTAGATCGTCTCAAACGGAGGCTCGCCCATCAGCTCAATGCCGAGCATCATCATGCGCGCCACCCAGAAGAAGAGGATGTCGTGCCCCGTCTCCATCACCTGTGATGGGTAGTAGCGCTTCAGATCACTCGTCTGCTCTGGCCAACCGAGTGTGCTGAACGGCCAGAGGCCAGAGCTGAACCAAGTGTCAAAGATGTCGCTCTCTTGCACGAGGCTCTCAGCGAGCGCGCCGCACTCGCTGCAGCCCGATGGCCCTTCTGCATCGGCGCTTACGGTGATGTGGCCATCGGCGCAATACCACGCAGGGATCCGATGCCCCCACCAGAGCTGGCGGCTCACATTCCAATCACGGATCTCTGTCAGCCAGTGCTCCCACGTCTTCTCGAAATGTGCGGGAACGATGCGTGTCTTCCCTGTGCGCGTGGCGGCAAGCGCCTTCTCAGCGAGCGGCTTGGTGCGGATGAACCACTGCGTGCGCAGGCGCGGCTCGAGGATGTCGTTGCTCCGCTGGCAGCGGGCCGGAGTTGCCGTATGCGGCTTCACCGAGACGAGGAGCCCGAGCGCATCGAGCGCTGCCACAATCGCCTTGCGCGCAGCAAACCGCTCCATCCCCGCGAACGGCTTCGGTGCGTCGGCCACAATGTGCGCCGCCTCATCCAAGATCGTCGGCGCTGGGAGGTTGTGACGGAGTCCCACCTCTCGGTCGTTCGGATCGTGCGCAGGCGTCACCTTCACCGCGCCAGTGCCGAACGTCTGGTCTACAAAGTCATCGCCAAGGATCGGAACGGCGCGATCAACGAACGGAATGACGACGCGCTTCCCGATTAGCTGTGCGTAGCGCGGGTCATCGGGGTGGACGGCAACCGCCGTATCGCCGAGCAGCGTCTCAGGGCGCGTCGTTGCGACCACGATCCCGTCACTGGGTGCGCCACCTTCCAACGGATATCGGATCTCCCAGATGTTTCCGCGCTCCTCTACAGAAATTGACTCAAGATCGGAGACGCTCGTCTTGCATCCTGGGCACCAGTTGACCAGCGCCTCAGTGCGGTACGCGAGGCCGTGCTCATAGAGCGTAGCGAAGGCGGTACGTACGGCACGGCTCGAAACCTCATCCATCGTGAAGCGGGTGCGCCCCCAGTCGGCAGATGCGCCGAGCCTGCGGAACTGTCCAAGGATGACGCCGCGCGTCTCTTCCATGAAGCGATCCATCCGCTGCAGGTAGCGCTCGCGACCGAGGCTACTGCGACTCTCCCCCTCTTCGGCAATGATCTTGTCCAACACGAACTGTGCTGCGATTGATGCGTGGTCAACGCCAGGGAGCCAGAGGGTTGGTCGCCCCTCCATCCGTGCCCTGCGCGCCAACAGATCTTCAAGGGTGACAAAGAGCGCGTGTCCTACATGGAGACCACCGGTGACATTTGGTGGCGGCATGATGATCGTGAATGGCGGGAGGTCCGCCTTGGCGACGCTGTCAGACCCCTCAGGGTTCCCATAGTCACTCGCCGCCCAGCGCGCCGCGACCTGAGGCTCAATCTCGCTCGGGGTGTAGGAAGAGCCGAGCTCGCGCGGAGCGCTCACGCCGACGCGCGCGGCGCCGCTTTACGTGGGCGCTGCAGTGGGCCTGCCGCCCGCTTTGCGTCACTCGCTGCGGCGCCGATCTCCGATTCGCTCAGGAAGAGTGGAGAGACACCATCCGTGACTGACTCCTCCGTCACCACGCAGCGGCGCACGTCGCGGCGATCTGGGAGTTCGTACATCGTGTTGAGGAGCGTCTCTTCCACCACGGCACGCAGCGCACGGGCTCCGGTCTTGCGCGCTAGCGCCTTCTCCGCTGTTGCGCGCAGCGCACCTGGCGTGAACTGCAGCTCAACCTTATGAAGCTCAAAGAGTCGCTGGTACTGCTTCACGAGTGCGCTCTTCGGCTGCACGAGGATCGCCACCAGATCATCAAGCGTCAGTCGATCGAGGGCGACCACCATCGGGAGTCGTCCGATGAATTCGGGAATAAGCCCGTAACGAAGGAGATCGTCGGGCATCAGCTGCTCGAGAGCGCGCTCGCGCTCGTCGCTCCCCTTCGGAGCATCGGAGCCAAACCCGATCCCGCGACGCCCAACGCGATCAGCGACGATCTTGTCTAACCCTTCGAACGCCCCACCACAGATGAAGAGGATGTTGGTGGTGTCGATCTGGAGATACTCCTGGTGTGGATGTTTTCGACCACCCTGTGGCGGAACGTTCGCAACAGTCCCTTCGATAATCTTCAGCAGCGCCTGCTGGACACCCTCTCCCGACACATCGCGAGTGATCGATGGGTTCTCCGCCTTGCGCGTGATCTTGTCGATCTCGTCGATGTAGATGATGCCGCGCTGCGCGCGCTCAATGTCTCCATCTGCCGCTTGGATAAGGCGCAGCAGGATGTTCTCTACGTCTTCGCCAACGTAGCCAGCCTCAGTGAGGCTGGTGGCATCGGCAATGCAGAACGGCACGTCAAGGAAGCGCGCAAGTGTCTGCGCAAGGAGCGTCTTCCCTGATCCAGTTGGGCCGACCAGCAGGATGTTTGACTTGGCGATCTCTACGCCGTCGGACGAGGCGGGGGCGGCAATTCGCTGATAGTGGTTGTGGACTGCCACAGCGAGCGAGCGTTTCGCGCGCTCCTGGCTAATCACATGCTCGTTCAGTGCCGCGTGAATCTCGCGCGGCGTTGGCGTGGTGTCGCCCCACGGGTTGCTTCGTACCGACGCCCTCGGTGACGGATCAACCGCAATTTCCGCGCACAGCGCAATGCACTCATCGCAGATAAAGACGCCTTGTCCAGCGATCAGCTTGCGAACCTGCTCCTGCGTCTTCCTGCAGAACGAGCATCGATAAGATCCACTCCCAGGTCCGCCAGACTTTGCTCGGCGACCACCGCTTCGCGTCCCTTCGCCACCTCGAGAACCGTTCCGGCTCGTCCCGTCACCAGCCTCTGCCATGCCGCGCGCCTACTTCTTCTTAGGCGGAACGATCGCGGGGAGCTTGTAAACTTCATCGATAATGCCGTACTCCACCGCCTCCTCTGGAGAGAGGAAGAGGTCGCGGTCGGTATCCTTCACCACCTTGTCGATCGGCTGACCGGTGTGCGCGGCAAGGATCTCCTGGGTGGTCTTGACGAGCTTCTCCATCTCTTTCACCTGAATGAAAACATCTGGTGTGTTGCCACGGAATCCGCCAGAGCCCTGGTGGATCATGATGCGGCTGTGCGGGAGCGCAAAGCGCCGACCAGGTGCTCCTGCGGCGAGTAGGACGGCGCCCATCGACATAGCGATACCAGTGCAGATCGTGCTCACTGGTGCGCGCACATATTGCATCGTGTCGTAAATTGCGAGGCCTGATGTGATCACGCCACCTGGGCTGTTGATGTAGAGGAAGATCTCCTTCTCGGGATCCTCGGCATCAAGGAAGAGGAGCTGTGCAATCACCAGGTTCGCAATGTCATCTTCGACACCTGCGCCGAGGAAGATGATCCGCTCCTTGAGGAGGCGTGACCAGATGTCGTAGGCGCGTTCGCCCTTACTGGACGACTCAATCACCATTGGTACGAGCATTGACCCCTCCTAGCGTCTAAACCTTCGAACGACCCGCGATCGGAGCGTCTGGTGTGGAGGGTGAGTTTACTTCGCGGAGCGCTTTGCGGGCGAACGCGTCGCTGTGGGAGCGTCAGCCGACCCACCTGCGAGGCTCATCGCAGGGCTGAGGGCGACGCTCGCTGCGGGACGCGGTGGCCGCTCAGGTCCCCATGCAGGCCATGCGCCGGGGTTGGCATCACACCAGTCCTCAACGATCTTCTCAACCACGAGTGAGCGACGGAGCGAGGCGCGAATGGCGCGGCGACCACGCTCTGAGGCGAGATACGCTTCCAGCTTTCGCTGACCCTGCA
>CAXRAV010000124.1:0-12263 GCA_964228585.1 Candidatus Limnocylindrus sp.
GTGCAAGGCCAAGCGAGAGGCCATCGACACGAAGAAGGTCACGATGAAGAACGGCAAGCCAGCGCTTTCCGGCGTCTGCCAGAAGTGCGGCACGAAGGTCTTCAAGATCGGTGGCTGATTTTCAGCTCGCGCTCGCGTAACCGCGAACGCTAAACGGCCCAACGGCCCTCGACCGGGAGCCCGGGCGGGGGCCGTGCCGCTTCACACAGCGATTTATCCACAATGCAGCCGAAGAGTTATCCACAAAAGCGTTGTGCGCGTAGCGCCTCACTGAGCAGGCGAATGAACGGAGAGTTCACTGATGCAGCCACCCGCTGATGCAACCGTGCTCGCGCTTGATCTTGGCGGCACACAGGTGCGCGCCGCCCTTGTGCGTGCAGATGGCACACGACTTGGTCGCGCCGCTGCGCCAACGCCAGTAGGAGACGGCCCAGAGGCAATCGTTGCTGCATGCATCAGCACGCTGCAGCTGGCACGAGAGAACGCTGCAGGCGAAGATGCTGATGCAGTACGTCGCCTGGTAGGCGTAGGGATCAGTGCACCTGGCCCACTCAATCCGTGGACCGGCATTGCGGTGGAGCCCGCGAATCTTGGTCCACGCTTCCCAGGTACACATCTCGCTGGTCCGATCGGCGCTGCACTCGGGCTCCCAGCCTTCTTGGAGCACGACACAAAGGTTGCGATCCTTGGCGAGTGTGCCTTCGGCGCGGGGGTTGGCATTGAAGATCTGATGTATCTGACCATCAGCACAGGGATCGGTGCCGCAGCGATCAGCGGAGGTCACCTGCTCACGGGCCCAGACGACACCGCACTCGAACTCGGTCATGCACCGATCTCGCTCGATGGTCCTCGCTGTACCTGCGGCGGAGTGGGGCATCTTGAGGCTCATGCCGCAGGTTGGGCGATCGCCGCCGCAGGCACCGCCGCTGCGGCGAGCGGTGAGAGTGCCTGGCTCGCAGCGTGGCAGCGGAGCCACCCTCAGGTAGAGGTAAGCGCAAAGCTTGTTGCCGAAGCCGCTGCGGCGGGAGACGCGGTCGCCGACGCAATCCTTGAGCACGCGATCATGGCGATCAGTCGTGCGGTGGCTGGCTATGTGAACTCCTTCAATCCCGCACGGATCATCATCGGCGGCTCACTCGCCCAGGCCCACTGGCCCCGCCTCAGCGCACGGGTCAGCCGCGAGATCAGCGAGAATGCCTTCAGCGTCCCTGGTCGACGGGTGGGCGTCGTGCCTGCAGCGCTCGGCGGGGACGTGAGCCTCGCGGGCTGTCATCCTGTCGTGGTTAGTCGGCTCGGCAACCCAGCGTGGGGTCGCGCCGTTGCAGTCAACAGCGCAGAGAAGCAAGTGAGGGCATAAGTGACGATTCGCGTAGCGATCAACGGGTTCGGTCGCATCGGGCGTCAGAGCTTGAAGGCGATCATTGAGCGCGCCCCTGAAGTTGAGGTGGTGGCGGTCAACGACCTTGTGGATCCTGAGATGAACGCGCTCCTCTTCAAGCACGACTCTACCTACGGCACATTCCCCGGCACGGTTGTTGCCGAGGATGACGAACTTGTGATCAACGGGAAGCGGATCAAAGTCCTCGCCGCAAAGGATCCCGCCGAGCTTCCATGGGGAGCGATGGGCGTTGACATCGTTGTTGAGTCCACTGGCATCTTCACGGATGCAACAAAGGCTGCGGCACATCGCACCGCGGGCGCAAAGAAGGTGATCATCAGCGCGCCAGCAAAAAACGAGGACGTCACGATTGTTCTCGGTGTCAATGACGATCGCTACGATCCCCTAAAGCATCACATCATCTCCAACGCAAGTTGCACCACGAACTGTCTCGCACCCGCAGCGAAGGTTGTGATGGACTCGTTCGGCATTCGCCGTGGCCTGATGACAACGATGCACAGCTACACCAATGACCAGCGCATCCTTGATGTCGCGCACAAAGATCCGCGCCGTGCTCGCGCCGCGGGACAGAACATGATTCCAACCACCACCGGTGCCGCTTCGGCTCTCGCACTTGTAATCCCAGAGCTGAAAGGGAAGTTTGATGGATATAGCGTGCGCGTCCCAACGCCAACGGTGAGCCTCATTGACTTCACCGCCGAACTGGATCGACCGGCAACTGTCGAGCAGATCAATGACGCATTCCGTACTGCGGCGAGTGGGTCAATGAAGGGGATCCTCGGCGTTTCAGATGATCCACTCGTCTCTTCTGACTTCCGTGGCGACTCCCGCTCCGCAATCATTGATTCCGCCAGCACCATGCTGCTCGGCGACAACTTCGCCAAGGTAGTGGCTTGGTATGACAACGAGTGGGGCTACAGCTGTCGCATTGCGGATCTCGTAAAGTTCGTGGCCGCCCGTGGCTGAGAAGAAGGGCATCCTCTCCCGCCTCTTCAAGGCACCCGCACCTGCGAAGAGCGCGACGAAGCCCACGCCGGCGAAACCTGCGCCAAAGGCTGCAGCAAAAACCGCTCCAGCGAAACCAGCGCCAAAGCCTGCTGCGAAGCCAGCCGCGAAGTCCGCTCTGGCGAAGAGAGCGGCAACGCCTGCACCAAAAGCTGCAGCAAAAATTGCGTCGGCGAAGCCGGCTGCGAAGCCGGCCTCGAAGCCAGTTTCTAAACCGGTGGTGAGGACAGCAACACTCGTTCCGCCAAAGCCATCTGCAGGGAAGCCTGGAGTAAACCTCGGTGCGCCAAAGATGGCACCAAGCCGTCCAGCCAATCGACCACAGGTCAAGCCTGGGCCGCCACTCCCACCGAAGGGGGCGACACAGGCATCAGGCGCATCGGCAGGCGGACCAAGTCGCCCAGCAAATCGCCAGGCGTCCAAGCCCGCCGCGAAGTCGCCGAGTTCGCCCGCGACTCCGGCGCCTGTGGCGCGTGTAGCGCCACGTCAGCGACCACTCAGCAGCGGACCGCGTCGAATTGCGACCAACATCTACTCGGCCACTGGGAAGCGAACGATTCGTGAGCTCGATGCCCGAGAGATGCGCGTCCTCTTGCGAGTTGATTTCAATGTGCCGCTCTCCGACGGGAAGGTGGTTGATGACTCGCGCATCCGAGCGGCGGTCCCCACGATCAAAGCGCTCCTTGAAGATGGTGCATCGATCGTGATCGCCTCACACTTGGGGCGTCCTGACGGCAAGGTCGTTGATGGGCTTCGACTTCGTCCCGCAGCTGAGCGACTCGCGCATCACTTGCAGATGATGGTTCCCACCACGGGAGACGCACTCGGCGTGGGCACCGAAGATGCGGTGAAACGCCTGCGATCAGGCGAACTTGTCCTACTGGAGAACGTGCGCTTCCATGCGGGCGAAGAGAAGAATGATCCGGCGTTTGCGGCAAAACTCGCTTCGTATGCTGATGTCTTCGTCAACGACGCGTTTGGCGCGGCACACCGAGCACATGCCAGCACGGTGGGTGTCGCTGGGATTCTCCCTTCGTACGTTGGTCTCTTGATGGAGAGCGAGGTGGAGGCGCTCTCGAACCTGCTGGACAAGCCGAGCCGGCCATTCGCAGCAATCGTTGGCGGCGGCAAGGTATCAGGGAAGGTTGCTGTCCTTGAGGCACTGATCCAAAAGGTCGACCTCCTCATCCTTGGCGGTGGCGTGGCGAACACGTTCCTTGTGGCATCTGGTCGAAGTGTCGGCAAGAGCCTCTATGAGTCAAAGATGGTGGAGCATGCACGTCGAATTCTGAAGCTCGCAGCGGAGCGCGGCGTGAAGGTGCTCCTCCCCGTTGACGGTGTGGTTGCTAAAGAGGTTACGCGCGGCACAGAGTTCAAGGTGGTTTCTACGGAGAAACTCCCGGCTAGCTGGCACATGGTCGATCTAGGCCCGGACTCCATCACCGCGATGCGCGAAGCGTTGGCGTCGGTGAAGACGATCCTTTGGAACGGCCCGCTCGGAGTGTTTGAGATTCCCGCGTTCGGTACGGCGACGCGTGAGCTTGCGAAGCTTGCCGCAGAGAAGGCAGAGGCGGGTGCAACCGTTGTTGTGGGTGGCGGAGATAGCATTGCGGCACTTCAGCAGCTGAACCTTGCCGGGAAGATGACGCACATCTCTACGGGTGGCGGCGCGTCGCTGGAGTATCTGGAGGGGCGAGACCTCCCTGGACTCGCAGTCATCCCAACGGCTGGCTCACCGTTTGAGACGATGCCGATCCTCTGGGAGACGCCGAAGCCAGAGAAGAGGGCAGCACCCAAGCCGAAGGCGCCTGCAAAGAAGAGCGAATGAGCGATCGAATCGCTCGCCTACACGCGCGCGAAATTCTTGACTCTCGCGGCAACCCCACCGTTGAGGTTGAAGTGCATCTTGAGAGCGGTGCGTTCGGTCGCGCCGCGGTCCCCTCAGGGGCAAGCACCGGCGCGCATGAGGCGAGTGAACGACGCGACGGCGACAAGAGGCGATACGGCGGCAAGGGGGTGCTCCAGGCGGTTGCATCGGTGAACGGTGAGATCGCCGATGCGCTCACTGGCGTCAGCGTGGAGTCGCAACAGGGACTCGACGCACAGTTGGTCGCACTCGACGGAACACCGAACAAGGGACGCCTCGGCGCAAACGCGATCTTGGGAGTCTCACTCGCCGTGGCACATGCACGTGCTGCGGAACAAGGCGTGGAGCTGTACGAGTCACTCGGCGGTGAAAGCGCCGTAACGCTCCCTGTGCCGCTGCTCAACATCTTGAACGGAGGGAAACACGCAGAGCAATCAACGGATTTCCAAGAGTTCATGGTTGTTCCGTACGGGTTTGATACGTATGGTGAAGCCCTTCGCGCAGGTGCAGAGATCTTTGCCGCACTACGAACACATCTGCACGATCGCGGACTTGCAACAGGACAGGGTGATGAGGGCGGCTTTGCTCCGAGCCTCCCCTCCAATGAAGCCGCGCTCGACGCGCTGATGATGGCGATTGAGCGCGCGAGATACACGCCAGGTGAACAGATTGGCATTGCCATCGATGCCGCCGCCACCGAGCTGCTCGCGAGCAACGGAGGATACGAACTGAAACGAGAGGGGCGAACGCTGACGAGTGCTGAACTGATTGAGATGTGGGCTGCGTGGAGCACCAAGTATCCGATTGTGAGCATCGAAGACGGGCTCGCTGAGGACGATTGGGACTCTTGGAGCGCGCTCGTACAGTCCATCGGCACATCCGTTCAAATCGTTGGCGATGACCTCTTGGTAACCAACGTCTCGCGCATTGATCGCGCGATCAGCGCGCGCGCCGCAACAGCGCTGCTGGTCAAGCCGAATCAGATTGGAACGCTGAGCGAGACGCTCGGCGCAATCGGCGCCGCTCGCGGAGCTGGTTGGTCTGCAATCCTCAGCCACCGTTCCGGCGAAACCGAAGACACCACGATTGCAGACCTTGCAGTGGCGACGAATGCCGGCCAGATCAAGACCGGAGCCCCGTCGCGCTCGGAGCGTGTCGCCAAGCTGAACCGACTGCTTCGGATCGAATCGATCCTCGGCGCGCGCGCAGTCTTCCCCGGTCGTGCTGCAATCGCACGGGGGAAGATGTGAGCCGCTACGTGGACCGCGGCGCGAACGTTGCGGCGGTCGTTGGCATTGGCATGGCGCTCACGATCGCCGTCAGCTTCCTGATGGTGATACCAATCGATCCCGCCTACCTCGTCCTTGCCCCGCTCTCCGGCCTGTTGATTGGGTGGTACGGAAATCAGCGCGCGGAGCAACTTCGAAGCCGACCAGGGCGCGTCCTTGCGAACGCCGCCTGGAGCGGTCTCATCACCGGAATCTCTTTCGCTCTCCTCTTCCTCGCGGTGAAGCTCTTCTTCTTTTCGCTGGATCCCGGCTACCGCGACGAGAGGAGTGGCGGCGCGCTCACCTGTCAGGCGGGACCGGCCTGCGTGTACGCGCGATATCAGGCGGCAGAGGGCGGCGCAACCGCGCTGATCGAAGAAGGGATCACCGATCTTGCGAGCTTTACCGACTGGTACTGGGCGGGTCAGATAGGGAGCGCGCAACTCCTCGTTGGGAGCACGCTTGGCGCGGCTCTCCTTGGTGGGCTGCTTTATCTGCCAGGTGCTCCTCGCGCCGTGCGTAAAGAGAGCGACTCCTCAACGTTGTAGCTGCGGGTCGTTCGCGATGAACGTCGCGTTAACTATTCGCTCTTTGCACTCTTCTTAGTCGAGGCTTTCTTCGCGGCCGGCTTCTTCGCGGCTGGCTTGGCGGCGAGTGCCTTCGCTTCAATCGCCTTTGCGGCGGCGGCCTTGGTGGCCGCTGCGCGCTTGGCGCCTGAAATCGCCGCCTTCTTCTTCGCCTTCTTCACGACGATCGCCGTAGTGGTGCCGGTTGGGCTCGCCTTCGCGGCGGCCGCCTTCTTGGCGAGCCGTGACTTACGTCGGGCGGCAGCGTTTTTGTGAATCGCACCGCTCTTGGCGGCACGGTCGAGCGCGCTCGCGGCGGCAGAGACTGCGGCAGTGGCATCACCGGTCTTCTTCCCAGTGAGGATGGCAACGGCGCTCGTCACGCGGCTCTTCGCCTCGGTGCGCTTTGGCTGCTGGACGGCGCCGCGTCGGGCGGAGGCGCGAACCTCCTTGAGGGACTGCGGCGTTCGTGCGCCTTTGTACTTGCGAGGGGTCTTTCCCATTCCATCACTCCATAACTTCAGGGGCTCAGAGCGAGCCGTCGGGCGATCGTAGCAGAGGGGAGCCCCTCACTCGCCCAGCCAGGAAGCCGCTTCGCTGGGAGGTACGGGGGCGACCGACGGCAAGTGCCGCGTCGTGCGATTCTTGAGGGGCTATGAGCGACATCCCCCAGTCCCGACTGCGCAACTTCAGCATCATCGCGCACATTGACCATGGCAAGTCAACGCTCGCCGATCGGCTGCTGGAGGCCACCCACACCGTCGATCCGCGACAGATGACCTCACAGATGCTCGACTCAATGGACCTAGAGCGGGAGAAGGGGATCACGATCAAGGCGCGCGCGGTGCGTCTCGAGTATGTGGCGGCTGACAGATTGAGCTACGGGCTCAACTTGATCGACACGCCGGGGCATGTGGACTTTGCCTACGAAGTTTCGCGCAGCTTGCAGGCCTGCGACGGCGCAATCCTTGTGGTGGACGCGAGCCAAGGGATTGAGGCACAAACACTTGCAAATGTGCATCTGGCCATGAAGATGGGACTCGTCATCATTCCGGTACTCAACAAGATCGACCTCCCTGCCTCAGACCCTGAGGCGGTGATGAACGAGCTGGAGGAGACGCTCGCGATCCCACGCGAAGAGGTGATCCTGGCGTCGGCGAAAGAGGGGAAGGGGATCTCAGAGATCTTGGAGGCGCTGGTGAAGCGCATCCCTGCACCGAGCGGTCCACTGGATGCGCCGCTGAAGGCGCTCGTCTTCGACTCGCACTACGACACATACAAGGGCGTGGTGAACTACATCCGCGTGCAAGAGGGTCGGCTCAAGATGGGCGAGGGGATCACCATGATGGGCTCTGGCGCGCAGTGTGTCCCTGTGGAGCTCGGCTACTTCCGACCGCAACACGTGCCTGTGCAAGAGCTCCAGGCTGGCGAGGTTGGCTACATTGCAACGGGCTTGAAGAGCGTGCGCGACGCGCGCGTCGGGGACACCGTCACCACCACACTCAACCCGGCAACCGCGCCGCTCCCTGGATATCAGGTTGCACTCCCACTCGTCTTCGCGGGGCTCTATCCGTTGAAGGGAGACGATTACCCGGCGCTTCGCGAAGCGTTGGAGAAGTTGCACCTGAACGATGCGAGCTTCACGTTCGAGGCTGAATCATCTGCGGCACTCGGCTTTGGGTTCCGTTGCGGCTTCCTCGGCCTCCTGCACATGGAGATCGTACAGGAGCGACTCGAGCGCGAGTTCAATCTCCAGCTGATCGCTTCGGCGCCGTCCTGCAAGTACCAGGTGCACCTCAGCAACGGAAAGGGTGAGCTGCTGATCAACAATCCCGCGCAACTACCGAGCCCAAACCACATCGATGAGATTCGCGAGCCGTGGGTAAATGCATCAATCGTGACGCCGTCAAATTATATCGGCACCATTATGGACCTCTCCACCGATAAGCGAGGCATCTTTGACGGTATGGAGTATCTGGACGAGAAGCGCGTGGTGATGCGCTTCCAGATCCCGCTCGCCGAACTGATCGTTGACTACTTTGACCAGCTGAAGAGCCGCACGCAGGGATATGCGTCGCTTGATTATGTTGAGTCGGAGTATCGGGTTGCGCCGCTCGTGAAACTCGACATCTTGGTGAATGGCGAACCTGTGGATGCGCTGAGCACCATTATTCATCGCGATCGAGCGCAGGGATCTGGACGCAACCTTGCCTCCAAACTCAAAGAGCTGATCCCGCGCCAGATGTTCGAAGTGCCGATCCAGGCGGCGATCGGCGGCACGATCATTGCGCGCGAGACGGTGAAGGCGGTGCGCAAGAACGTGCTCGCCAAGTGCTACGGCGGCGACATCACGCGCAAGAAGAAGTTGCTCGAGAAGCAGAAGGAGGGGAAGGAGCGGATGAAGCGCGTCGGCTCCGTTGAGATCCCACAAGAGGCCTTCCTCGCCGTGCTTCGCACCGACAGTGATTAGTCCGCAGCCACCGCGCGGTCTCTACCTTCACGTCCCTTTCTGTCGCTCGCTCTGCCCCTACTGCGACTTCGTCGTGATTGCCGGCGCTGCCGCCTTCGGCCCGCGATCACGGATGGGCGGGTACCTGCGAGCGGTCGAGCGCGAGATCGATCTGCGCGCTACCGCGAGTGACAGGACGTTTGGATCCCTTGGTGGCACGTTGCGCACGGGTGACGGCACTCGCGCGCCGCTCGAGAGTCTCTATCTCGGCGGCGGAACACCCTCGCTCCTTCCCGAGGAGGCGCTCGCTGGGCTGATCGCACGCGTGCGTGACCGATTCGGACTCGCAGATGGCGCGGAGGTGACCCTGGAGTGCAACCCGGGGGCCGATGAGCGCGGCGATGCGCGTGCTGCGGTCCAGGCGGGGGTGACGCGGTTCAGCATTGGCGTGCAGAGCATGAACACGGCGGCACTTCGCGACCTTGGCCGCCGTCACGGGCCGGATGATGTGGTGGAGAGCGTGGCGGCGGCACGCGCCGCGGGCGCGACGAGCGTCTCCATCGATCTACTCGCCGATCTCCCCGACGTCTCTCTGGAGTCGTGGTCGGCGTCGCTGAGCGATGCGATTGCGCTTGCCCCTGACCACATCAGCGTCTACGCCCTCACCCTTGCCACCGAAGGGGCTGATGCTGGAAACGCGGACGATCGACTCGCCACACCTGCCGGCGCGCTTGCATGGCGTACGCGCGCCGCCGCCGCACAGGATGAGGAGCGTGGTGCGGAGGAGTTGGAGCTACTCGACACCGCACTACCTGCCGCCGGATTCAACTGGTACGAGATCAGTAACTGGGCACGTGCTGGGCATCGCTCTTGCCACAATCAACTCTATTGGGAGCGCGCTGCGGTGGAGGCTGTTGGACCAGGTGCGCATGCCTTTGATGGCGCTGCGCGGCGCTGGAACTCGGCGAACCTAGATGCGTGGGAGGCCGCGCTGCACGCAGGTGATCTGCCACCCGGTGGCGCCGATGCGCCGCTCAGCGAACATGACGCAGCGGCGGAAAAACTTGTGCTCGCGTTGCGCTTGTCGAACGGCGTTCTCCGAGATGAAGTTATTCGCGGCGGCTTCAGCGACGCGCTTATCTGGGGCGAGAGAAACGGACTGCTCGGCGCGCATCCTGATGACAGTGCTCGAGTGCAGCTGACGCTGCGTGGCCGACTCTTGAGCAATGAACTCTTCTCGCGGATTGTCTAGCGGCGCGAGCGCTGCGTTACGACCCGCGATTCTTCTGGCAACGCAGGGCGTTGCGGTTGATCAGTTAGGAGCTGCGAGGTCTCGGCGCGGGAACTTGTAGAAGGCCCATGCCGCGGAGAGCGCAGTAAGGGTGATGAAGATCAGTGCCTTCGCTGGGTCTGCTGTCTTGTCAAGGATGCCCTCTGGTGAGAAGTGATTGAAAAGCGAGAGGAACTGGTAGGGCTCCATCACATCCCAGAACGATCCAAGCACCTCCACGATGTAGTTCGCCATGATCAGCCCTATGGTGATCGCCATGGCGGGCGGCGTGCGATCAAAGCTGCCGCTCGCCGCGATCGCAAAGGTTGCGAATGAGCCCCAGAAGAGTGCTCCCGCTGCCAAGAGTGACGGGAGCTGTTCGAAGACGAGCTCGCTCGTCACCCCCGCGATCTGCGCACCGATGACAGTCCCGAGCACGTAGGCGGCGGATGCGAGCGTTGCGCCGATCCATCCTTCCAGCATCATCGTGGCCATGATCGTGCGCCGCGGGATCGGTCGACTCAGGAGGAGCTCCAGCGTCCCACGCTGGCGTTCGCCACTGATTGAGCCAACGGTGAGTCCGGCGCTCAAAATTCCAAAGAGCGCAATCGAGATTGGGTGAATGAAGCCTACGGAGATCGTTCCCGAGAGCGTGGAGAAGTTCCCTGGCGGAGTGGGTCGGCCATCAAGCTGATCGACGAACGCCTTGTAGATCACAGGGAAGAGGAGCGACCAAACCACCACCACCGCAAGGCCAACGAGTAGGCGAATGCGGTGTCCACGAAGGAGGCGGTGAAGGAGAACAGGGTTGATCATCACGAGCTCTTCCGCTTCGCTGCGGGACGTTTCGCTGCTGGTCGCTTGGTGACCTTGCGCGTTGTGGTCGTTCGCTTCGTTGGCGCGCGTCGGGTGCGGCTGATCGGCGTTGCAACTTCGGGCGCCATCTGCACGGTATTGCGGGTGCTGTTGCCGTAGTAGGACATGAACGCCTCCTCGAGGCTTGCCGCCTCAACGAGCAGGTCGCGCAACCCAGCAGACTGCAGCCGCTTGATGAAGTTCGGGATCGCCGCCGCCTCTGCATCGCAACTGATGCGAACGCCAGTCTTCCCTTCGGAGACGATCTTCAAGTTGCTGATCCCCGCCGTAGCGGTGAGGCGAAGTGGCTTGCGCGCCACGAGCGCTTCAATGCGACGTCGGCGGAATCGCACCAACGACTCGACGCTTTCTAGCGCAACGAGCTGACCGCCGCGAACGATTGCCACGCGGCTGCAGATGCGCTCAACTTCGCTGATCAGGTGGCTGCTAAAGAAGACAGTGCGGCCGAGCCCAACGCGCTCGAGGAGCAGCTCTTGAAGCGATCGCTGCATCAGTGGGTCAAGGCCCTCAGATGGTTCGTCGAGAATCAAGAGTTCAGGAGCCGTCTCCATTGCCTGAACGACGCCAATCTTCTGGCGCATGCCACGACTGTAGTCACGCACTGGTCGCTTCAAGATGGTGTCGCTCAGCTCAAGCGCCTCCATGATGCGATGCCGTAGGAGTGAAGGTCGACCGCTGAGCGCACGCATGTGATCGAGGTACTCGCGACCACTCATATAGTCGTAAACGGCGAAGCCAGACGGGAGATAGCCGACGCGGCGGCGAATCGTCACCGAGTCCTTCACTACATCAAGGCCGAGCACGCTCGCCGACCCACTCGTGGGGTGGAGGAAGCCGAGCAGCGTTCGGATTGCCGTGCTCTTCCCAGCGCCATTCGGGCCGAGGAAGCCGAAGAGTTCGCCCTGGCGGATCTCAAGGCTGAGCGTCTGCAGCGCCTTGATCTCGCCGTTGCGTCCGTAGTGCTTTGAGAGCGCCTGCGTCTGAATCGCGAAGGTGGAGTCGTTGGGCATGGCGTGAGTTTACGACTTTGACCAAATGTGCCCACTCGCCGTAGACTGAACTTGGCACTCGAAGGGTTCTGAGTGCCAGCATGAAGGGGGTAGACGGGTGCGAAGGCAGCGAAGGACGGGACTCCTCGACGACCGCGCCCGCCTGATCCTCCGCGCCCTGGTCGAGGAGCACATTCGTACCGCCCTCCCCGTCGGCTCCGCCTCTATTGCTGGCAGCTACCGACTCGGCGTCTCTTCCGCCACTGGGCGAGGTGTCCTCGCCGAACTAGAGGAGCTCGGCCTTGTCGCCCAACCGCACACCTCGGCCGGGCGAATCCCAACGGACCAGGGATATAGAACCTACGCGGTGGAGATCGCCGTCCCCGTCGAGGTGACGGAGGTTGACCGGTTGATGATCCGCCTCCAGTTCGGTCAGGTCGAAGGAGGGGCAGATCAGTGGTTCCGCATTGCGGCACGTACGCTGGCGCACTCCACCCGAGGGGCCGGCCTCGCCACGCCGGTGCGACCCACCTCCGCGCGTCTCCGCCACGTTGACCTGGTGAGTAGCGCCGAT
>CAXRAV010000125.1:0-2821 GCA_964228585.1 Candidatus Limnocylindrus sp.
GGCGAAGAGATGTCTGCAATCAAACCCCACTCAAAGCGAGAGCGAAGGCGCTCCTCAAGCAGTGAGATTTCCTTTGGTGTGCGATCCGAAGTGATCACAATCTGCTTCCCTGCGGAGTGGAGGGTGTTGAACGTGTGGAAGAACTCTTCCTGCGTCCGCTCCTTGTCCGCGATGAACTGAATGTCGTCGATTAGCAGAACGTCGATCTTCCTGAAGCGCGAACGGAACGCATCGGCCGCGCCCTGCTGGATACCGAGAATAAATTCGTTGGTGAACGCTTCACCAGTGATGTAAAGGACGCGTCGCTTTGGCGAGCGCTCCATGACTGCGTTTCCGATGGCGTGAAGCAGGTGGGTCTTCCCGAGACCGGTACCGCCGTAAAGAAAGAGCGGATTGTATGCGCCACCTGGGCGCTCGGAGACAGACTGCGATGCCGCATGTGCAAGCCGGCTCGCGGAACCAACGACATATGTTGCGAATGTGTAGCGCGCGTTCAGGTTGGTTGGTCGCGTTGGCTCACTCGCGTCAACAATACGAACCGAATCACCTGAAGGCGTGTGCGCGCGCACCTGCGACGCGTTGTCTGTTGACGCACTCTTCTTCCCTGCGAGCGCACCTTGCGCATCGAGCTCATCCTCGCTCACAACTTCTACCTGAAGCGTCACGCTATAGCCAACGATCTTTGCGACTGTTTGTGCGATGAGTGAGCGGTAGCGCTCCTCAATCCAATCCTTTGCAAAACCAGACGCAACACCGAGCGTGAACGTGCTGCTCTGTTCGTCAACGCGAAGGAGTGCGGTTCGGCGGAACCAGGTTTCGAAGGTCGCCTGGGAGAGGCTGATCTCGAGCTCGCCGAGAGTGGCGCGCCAGACCTGTCGTCGATCCATGCCGCAGCGCCTCCCTCTCTTTTCCCCGCGTCAGAGGGTCGGTGGGGCAGCGTTGCGGCTGCCCGGACCCTGTTGGGGGGAGGCGCAGAATAGCAGCAACTTCTCAACCCGTACGACGCGTCGCGCGGTCTTTGTTACACCTAGGGGCGAAGTGCCACTGGGTGAGCGCCAGCCCCCATTCGACGCGGCTGGCGCAGCGATAACTGTGCCTGAATTGACACTCTGGCGGCTCCCCAACGATACTTCCCTTCCTAGATCCGCCCACCTCGCGGCCCTAGGCCAGGCAGCCCTCTTGGCACCCGGTCCGCACGGCGGAGCGACGCCAAGGCCACATTGACGGGAGCGATCAACATGAAGCGAACGCACCAGCCAAAGAAGCGACAGCGATTCCGCGAACACGGTTTCCGTAAGCGCATGTCGACGACGTCGGGCCGCAAGGTCTTGGCTCGTCGCCGCGCCCGCGGCCGCAAGCGCCTCACCGTCTGAGCGGGTCGGCGCACTCGCGCCCCGCAGGTTTCGACATGATTCGAACCGCAGCTGACTTTACGGCTCTTGCCGCCGCGCCCGGAGTCAACTCACCACTGCTCGGCGTTCGCTTTGCTGTGCGCGATCATACCGTCCCTTCGCTGCGCATCGGAATTGCCGCAAGCAAGAAGGTTGGCGGCGCGGTGGTGCGCAACCGCATTCGCCGCCGACTCAAAGCAATCACCCGAGATTTGGCGCCAGCGGTAGTACCTGGCACAGACCTTCTGATTGGTGTGCGCGTTTCGGCCGCAACTGCATCGAGCGAGCAGCTCCGTGCCGCGCTGACCGATTGCCTTCGTCGCGCAAAACTCCTCTCTGGCGCCAGCGAGGGGGCACGCGGATGAAGCGACTCGCCGTAGCGCTGATCCATCTCTACAGAATCCTCTTTGCATGGTTGCCATCAAGCTGTCGGTTTGAGCCGAGCTGCTCTCGATATACGGAAGAGGCGATCATGAAGTACGGCGTCCTTAAGGGGAGCTGGATAGGTGCACGCCGCATTGCGCGCTGCTCACCACTCAACGCCGGCGGATGGGATCCAGTCCGATGATCAATAGAGCGCGTCAACTGCTTCCAACGGTTCTCCTCCTGACACTGGTCGCGCTCATCGTTGGTGCGTGTGACGCCGCCTCGGTCGTTGTTCCGCCATCCCCGCCAGCACCGCTCGTTCCGGCATCGCCAGGCGCTGATCCGTTCAGCCTCCTCTCCTGGCTATTCACACCAATCTTTCAGGCTCTCTTCATCGGCCTGGTCTTCTTCGACAACCTGACAGGGGATATCGGAATCTCAATCCTTCTGCTTACGATCGTCATTCGCATCGTCTTGATTTCGCCGTACCGGCGCCAACTTGTTTCGCAGAAGCGTACGCAGCTGCTCGCGCCAGAGGTGGAAGAGATCAAGCGTCGCTATAAGGGCGACCGCATGAAGATCCAGCAGGCGCAGGCGGAGCTTTACAAGACGCGCGGCATCAATCCGCTGAGCGGCTGCCTGCCGACGCTGCTTCAGTTCATCGTGCTCATCCCGATGTATTCGGTGATCGACCAAGGACTCAAGACGAGTGATCCGAGCGCCATGTTGAGCATCTTCGGCTTCCAGGTTCTGGATCCAGGGTGCGTGAACGGTCTCGCAGACGGCGTCCGATGTTTTGACACAACGGTGGGATGGCTTGGCGGACTCGATGTTTCGCAGCCATGGGCCCCAATCGTTCTTCTCGGGGTTGGCATCTCTCCACTCGCGCTCGGGAGCGCACTGTTGCAGGTGTTGCAGACACGAATGACGCTTCCAAAGGGCGGCGCGGCAAAGGGCGATCCGTCAGCGGCAATGCAGAGCCAGACACTGGTGATCCTGCCGCTCATCTCGATCCTGTACGGCGGCATCTTGCCGGCGGGACTCTTTATCTACTGGATTGCGTC
>CAXRAV010000126.1:0-3839 GCA_964228585.1 Candidatus Limnocylindrus sp.
GCCGCCGCACGATCGGGTCGTAGCGCGCCGCCCGATCCCACGAGCACGTTGCAGGCACAGCGCGTAGAAGACCAACTGCAGTCGGTCGTTGAGCGCCTCGCGCGCATTGACGCGGCTCAGCAGGGGATCGACCGGCTGCGCGAGCCGATGGACGAGCTCCTCTCCGTCTTCCAGAACAAGCAGGCGCGCGGCCAGTACGGCGAAGCACGACTTGAAGAGATCGTGCGCGACGCGCTACCAACGGACCTCTACAGCTTTCAAGAGACGCTCTCCAACGGGAAGATCGCCGACTGCATCGTGGGGCGTGGCGCCGCATCCAACCGCGTCTGCGTCGACTCAAAGTTTCCGCTGGAGGCATACCAGAAGCTCGTGGCGGGTGACCCTGCCGCCGCCGCTCAATTTCGCACGGCACTCAAGGCGCATATCGATGCGATCGGATCCAAATACGTGATCCCTGGTGAGACGAGTCGTCTCGCTGTGATGTTCATCCCGTCAGAGGCGATCTACGCGGAGCTCTTCACGAGCTTCCCAGACATGGAGCAGTACGCAAATGGGAGGCGCGTCGTCTTCGCGTCACCGAATACGCTGCACGCACTCCTCGCAACGGTGAGCATGTTCCACGTTGAATCAAAGATTGGCGAGCAGGCGGCTCTGATCCAACGCGAAGTAGGCGGTCTCACCAGAGATGTGGAGCTTCTGGCAGAGCGCATCGAGAAGCTCGCGACCCACTTCCGGCAGATTGGCGACGACATCAGCGGGGCGCAGACCTCCGTGAAACGGATCCTCAGCAAGGGGGAGCGGATCGCCAAAGTGGATCTTGGAGATGCGGAAGATCTACCCGCGCTGCGTGAGGGGTAGCCCCGCGCATCCGCCTGCGGTCAAGTGAACCACAGGCCCGAAACTCGGGTCAACGGTAGGGAGGCACCATGGATTCGAAGAACCTGTACATCGTCGCTGGCGGTGCCAGCCTCGCGATCTCAATCGCCTTCTACTTCGGTATCGGCGTTGAGGCGAACCAGATGCACGGCATTTACATCGGCCTCTGGGTCCCAGCGATCCTTTCGCTTGGCAACCTGTTGGCCAAGAAGGGCAAGTGAGCGACCCGATCGTCTTCGCGCTCGGTGTGATCGTGATGATCCCCGTGCTCTTCGCGGTCTACAAAGACCTGCGCAGCTAACGAAGTCGATCTCAGAGCGCTCCGTTGCAGCTGACGCTGTGGCGGGGCGTTTTGCTATCTGGCGATTCTCTCGCGCCGCTACTTTCCGAGGTTTTCGGGGCCGAACGAATTGGGCAACAGGTAGTCGAACGGATAGCGATTGAGACGCTCGATCTTCAGGTTCTCGTCCAGGCTGACGGCGACGATCGGCATCTGCAGGGAGCCCGCAAACTCGCGGATGCGCTGTCGGCAGACGCCGCACGGCGATGGTGCTTCAGACGGGGATTGGACGGCGAATGCCAGCGCGACCGCCTTCGCATTGGTTGCAAGACGCATGGCGTTCATGGCGTGCTGTTCTGCGTGCACGGTGAGGGTGTAGTCGGCCCCCTCCATGTTGGCACCCACGTGAATTCCACCGTCTGCGTCGGCAACCGCCGCACCAACCAGATAGTTGGAGTAGACGGCGTAGGCACGCGGTCGAATGCGTATCGCCTCGTCGACCAGCTTCTGCTCGAGCGGCGTGAGGTCCGACTGTTGGATTCTCACCTCGGTGACCACCCTTCTACCTGACGAATGAGACGTCGAATGTGAAGTCCGTGCAACGGCGCCAGCGGCATTGACCATAGCGGCTTGAGCCACGCTTCAGAGCCGAGCGATGCAGCATCCGCACCAGCCCATCCATACTCACGCACGTCGTCGAATGTGCGCACGCCGCCGCCAGCGAGGATTGGAATGCGGATGCCAGCCTCACGCAACTCGCTCACCACTCGCAAGCCGATCGGCTTGATGGCACGGCCAGAGAGCCCGCCATAGCGATTCTTCAGCAGTGGCGCGCCACTCTCTGGGTTCAATCGCAAACCTTTGACCGTGTTGATCGCACTCAGCGCGGCGACACCGTTCGCTTCCGCCAGGCGCGCGTGAGCAAGGTAGTCAAAGTCCGGTGAGAGCTTCAGGATCACAGGGAAACGCGAGGCGGGAACCGCACGCTTGAGCACTTCTTCGATGATGGGATTGAAGTCGAAGTTCACGTTATGGCAGGAGACGTTGAACTCCACCGCAGCGAGCGATCCTGCAGGCGCCTGGCTATTCACGCGCTCAACCAGGGACGCGAACTCGTCGGCGCTGAAGCCACCGAGCGAGAGGATGCGGTTCTGCTCACCAGTTCGTGAGAAGTATTCGTCGAAGTAACGGTCAATGCCGATGTTTGACCAGCCAAACGCATTGAGCCAACCCGCATCCGCCTCTTGCAGCGCGCCGCGGTAGAGGCGGAGCAGCTCGGGGATCTCCGAGATGCGCCACGACTCTTTCAGGGTGAAGTGGCCTTCGCGCGGTTGCGTCGTGACAGTGCGCACCGTCACCGCACCAAAGCGTCGAAGGTCCACAAAGTTGGAGATCGGTGAAAGCCCAAGTACGGCGAACCGCCCCTTCGGTGCGCCGTACCCGAGGAGGCTGGAACTGGTGATGAGGCGATTGCGAAGCGAAATCCCGTTGAGGTTGATCATGCCGCGATCGTAGCGCGCAGCAGCAGCACTGCGATCACTGATGCCGCCATGCCCACCAAGAGGTTGTCGCGCCAGCGTCCAATCAGCGCCCCCACAACCACAGCAACTGCCTCTGGCCCAACACGGAGCGAAGCGTCGGCAACGAACACGTTTGCGGCGGCGATTGCGCCGAGCACCGCGGGGCCAATCAGGCGAAGGTAGGCGAGCACTGGCGCGGGGAGGCGATCGGCCCCTGGTGCAAGGAGTGGAAGCGCGCGCGCGGCATACGTTCCGATCCCGCCGAGGATGGCGAGTGGAACAAGATCGGTGCGCAGCGGATCAATCATCGTGCGCCTCGGCTTCGATTCGCGACGACGAGTCCGACAAGTGGCCCCAGCAGCCCACCGATCATCACCGCAGCACTTGCGTCGACGAACAGTGCGGCGCCAATGGCAGCAGCGGATCCTGCCGCGAGCGCGACAAGCGCCGCTCGATCTCTGACGAGACCAACGGCGAGCCCTGCCATGGATGCAGGGAAGACAACATCAAGTCCGATCGTGGCGGGATCAGGAAGTGCCGCACCCGCAAGCCAACCAGCGAGCGTTGCGAGGTTCCAGGGCAGAAAGATCGCGAAACCCGCGTACCACGCTCCTGAAAGGTCGATGCGGCCGAGGCGTGCCACATGCGCGCTTGTCAGCGCGAATGCCTCATCTGTCAGCAAGAATGCAAGACCTGCGCGCACACGGCGCGGCAGTGCCGCCGCGTGTGGCGCAATGGATGCTGCGTAGAGGAAGTGGCGCGCATTGAGAAGCCAGACCAAGAGCACGATGGAAGCCCATGGTGCTGCGACCGCGAGCAGCCCGACCGCCGCAAACTGCGACGCTCCAGCGAAGAGGATGGCACTGAATGCCGCCGTCTCAACCAGCGAGAGGTCACCTTCACGCGCCGTAAATCCGAAGATCGTTCCGATCACGATTGCGAGAACCCAGATCCCGATCGAGTCAATCGCGAGCCGGCGGCGCGCCGCGCGGAGTTCGTTCACTACGGCGCCACTCATGGTGCTGGGTTCAGGACGACAACCGGGATCTCGCGGTCGGTCTTCCGAGAGTACGCCGCGTAGACGCCGTACGTGACATCGTCCGTGCGCTTCAAAAGGTTGCGACGTTCGTCGCCAGCCGCGACGCGCGCAACATACGGGAGGG
>CAXRAV010000127.1:0-3881 GCA_964228585.1 Candidatus Limnocylindrus sp.
GCGGCGGCCTCCATCGCCGCACGCGCTGGCGCTCCGCGCGTAGGGGACCTTCTCGCACTCACTCCGATCTTTGTGGCATCAGCACTCGTACTCGCTGTGGGCGTGGTTTCGGCTGCGCTGCTTCACCGTCGCCGCGCTACGCTCCGTGCATGAGCAGCATCCAGACCGTCACAGGCGTTATTGACTCCGAACAACTAGGTCTGACGCTGACTCACGAACACATCTTGAACGATGTGCTCTCGTGGTGGCACCCACCGCTCAACGATTCGCCGCGCGCACGCGCGCTTGTTGACGAGAAAGTCTCTATCGAGAACCTCTGGGAGCTTCGTCATGATCCATTCATCAACAAGGACAATTGCACGATGACCGACCGCGCGCTTGCAGCGAAAGAGTTGCAGCGATTTGTGGCGCAGGGTGGCAAGAGCGTCATCGAGACGAGTGCGGACGGCAACGGCCGAGACCCTGAGGGTCTCGCCGAGATCAGCCGCACGACTGGACTCAACATCATCATGGGGACCGGCTACTACCTTGATGCGTCGCAACCTGCGGAGAACGATGCGAAGAGTGAGCGTGATATCGCTGAGGAGATCATCCGTGACATCACCGAAGGGGCACGCGGCACCAAGGTGCGCTCCGGCATCATCGGGGAGATCGGCGTGGGGAGCAGCTTCACCGCACGCGAGAAGAAGTCGCTCGCTGCCGCATGCGCTGCACAGCGCGAAACACACCTACCCATGCAGGTACACATGCCCGCCTGGTTCAGATACGGCGATGAAGTCCTCGACTTTTGTGCGGCGCGCGGCGTACCGATGGAGAGCATCGTCCTCTGTCATTCCAATCCATCTGGTGACGACTATGACTACCAGTCACGGCTGATCAACCGTGGCGCATACATCCAGTACGACATGATCGGCATGGAGGTCTTCTATGCCGATCAGCAGGCGCAGTGCCCGAGCGGTGAAGACGATGCGCGCAACATCGCACGCCTTGTTGCGAAGGGGCATGGTGAACGCGTGCTGATGTCGCAGGACATCTTCCTGAAGAGTCTGCTTCGCACGTACGGCGGGCCAGGGTACGGCCATCTCATCGAGTTCTTCTTGCCGCGCCTCGAGCGGCACGGCCTCGCGCTTGAGCGTTCGATTGAACTGATGACGGTTAATCCGCGCAGGTTGTTCGAAGAGGCGCGTTGATGGTTGACGTCCAGACAGTGACTGGACCCATTCGATCAGACGAAATGGGGCTGACGCTCACTCACGAGCACGTCTTCAACATCGTGCTGCCCTGGTGGCATCCTCCATATGACGATAACCCGAGGTCAAAGGAGATTGTCGACGAGAAGGTCGGAATCTCGAACATCTGGGAGCTTCGCCACGATCCCTTCTTGAACAAGGACAACTGCATGCTGGATGACATCGAGTCGGCGATCCGAGAGGTCCGACGTTTTGCCGGACTCGGAGGCCGAACGATCTTGGAGGCGTGCGCGGATGCTGGCAACGGTCGGGATCCCGAGGGCCTCGTTCGCGTGAGTCGCGAGTCGGGTCTGAACATCATCATGGGGAGTGGGGTCTATCTGGAGCCGACGGAGCCGGGTGACCACCTTGCCATCTCCGAGGCAGAGGCAACTCAACGCATAATTCGTGACATCCAGGTTGGCGCACAGGGCACATCAATCCGATCTGGGTTCATTGGAGAAATCTTCGTGGGGAATCCGTTCACACCGCGTGAGAAGAACATCCTCGCTGCCGCATGCACGGCACAACGTGAGACGCATGTGCCGCTCCAGATTCACATGCCTGGCTGGCAGCGACTCGGTGATGAGGTCCTCGACTTTGTGGAGGCGCGTGGCGTGTCTATGGAGAGCGTCGTGCTCTGTCACTCAAACCCGAGCGGCCCAGACCACGACTACCAAGTCCGACTGCTTCGCCGTGGCGTGACGCTTCAGTACGACATGATCGGCATGCAGGTTTTCTACGCTGACCAGCAGGCTGCGTGCACGAGCGACGAAGATGATGCGCGGAACATTTCCCGACTTGTGGCCGAGGGCTTTGCGAAACAGCTACTCCTTTCGCAAGACATCTTCATGAAGATCTTGCTGCGAGAGAACGGTGGGCCTGGTTACGGGCACATCGTGGAGTTCTTCCTTCCGCGGCTCGTGCGACATGGCGTATCGTTGGAGCAGGGGATCGCAATGATGACGGAGAATCCGCGCAGGTTGTTTGAAGGTGCGGCGCAGTAGCGCCAGAAGGGGGGAGCGATGAAGGTCTTGCTGGTTGGAGAGTCATGGGTATCTGAGGCGACACACTACAAGGGCTTCGACTCCTTCACCTCGGTCACCTTCCACTCAGGCGCCGACTGGTACAACGCGGCGTTGCGCAGCAAGGGGATGGAGGTTGAGCAGCTTTACGCGCACGATGTCCCGGCGAAGTTCCCATTCACCAAGGAAGGACTTGACGCCTACGATGTGATCGTCCTCTCTGACATTGGAACGAACTCCTTTCTGCTCCCAACGGAGACGTGGCTGCAGGGGAAGTCGATGCCGAATCGGCTGAAGCTACTCGCCGAGTGGGTGAAGGCCGGCGGCGCGTTGATCATGGCTGGCGGATACCTCAGCTTCCAAGGGTTTGAGGCGAAGGCGCGCTTCGCGGGCACTGCTGTTGAAGAGGTGCTCCCAGTGACCTGCTTCACGCACGATGATCGCGCGGAGACGCCCGAAGGTGCCGTTCCCGTGGTCAACGATGCTGTGCATCCGGTGCTTGCCGGTGTTCCATCGAGGATGCCAGCGCTGCTCGGATACAACCGCGTTCAGTTGAAACCAGGTGCAACGCTGATCGCTTCGGTGAACGGTGATCCGCTGATTGCCGCATCTCAGGCTGGGAAGGGGCGAACGCTCGTCTGGACGTCGGACATTGGGCCGCACTGGTGCCCTGAGCCGTTTGTGAAGTGGGAGGGCTTCGCCCCACTGATGGCGAACATGATCAACTGGGTGGCAGGGAAGTGAAGCTTAACGCGCCACGCGTTGCTGCCTACGAGGCTGCAACCCGCACCTTTCTTGAGCAGGCTGCCGCGCTTGATCCGGCGACACTCGACCTGAAGCACCCCGAAGGGTGGTCGCCGCGGCAGGTGATCCACCATCTCGCGGACAGCGAAGCGCAGTCATACGCAAGGCTCCGACGCCTCGTGGCTGAGCCGCTCGGCTCAATCATCCAGGGGTACGACGAAGGCCTCTGGGCGGCACACCCTGCACTCGGATACGAGCGCGATCCAATTGAAACGCCGCTCGCAGTGTTCACCGCAGTGCGCGCCGGCTCACTTGCTGTGCTGCAACACCTTGAAGACGAAGATCTCGCGCGCTTTGGCGAGCACACAGAGCGCGGCAGGTACACCATCGCTGACTGGCTCGCGGGCTATGCAAAACATCCAATTGATCACGGTGAGCAGATGGCAAAGGCGATACGCGGCGAGAAGTAGCGCTATCAGCCGGGGAGGTGGCGCTCCGGATGCCCGATGTATCGCGCGTCTGGTCGAATGATCTTGTCGACGCCCGCCTGCTCAATCACATGGGCTGACCAGCCGGCGATGCGCGCGATCGCGAACGTTGCGGGGAAGAGATCTGGCGCAAGGCCAACACCTTGGAGCACCGCCGCCGCGTAGAACTCAACATTTGTCTTCATCGCGCGACCTGGCTTCATCTCTTCGAAGACGCGAAGGATCACCTCTTCTGCGCCAATCGCAAGGTCAAGCCAGTCGGGACGGTTCGGCATCGCCTCCGCCACCTTGCGCAGTGCGGCAGCACGCGGATCATATGCGCGATACACGCGATGCCCGAAGCCCATGATCAGTTCGCGCCGCGCGAGCTTGCCGCGCGCCCAGTCTTCTGCGCG
>CAXRAV010000128.1:0-3685 GCA_964228585.1 Candidatus Limnocylindrus sp.
CTTCCAGCCTTTAGCTCTGCAGCGACAAGTCGGCCCACCATGCGACGCGCGAATGCGGCGCGCAGCTCTGGCATGTCCTGATGGTCGTCGCTGATCGGCCACTCACTCCCGATGACTTCGGCCGTATCTGCAAGCGTGATCTCTGTTGCCTCAAGGGTGCCGCAATCGGCGATGCGCACGATCACGTCCTGTGCAACGTCAACGAGACGTCGCGTGAGGTAGCCGGAGTCTGCCGTTCGAAGTGCGGTGTCGGCCAAGCCCTTGCGCGCGCCGTGGGTGGAGATGAAGTACTCGAGAACCGTCATCCCCTCCCGGAAGTTTGACTTCACGGGCACGTCAATGATGCGGCCAGAAGGATCGGCCATGAGCCCGCGCATTGCGCCAAGCTGGCCAATGTTTCCCTTGTTTCCGCGTGCACCGGAGTTCGTCATCATGAGAAGTGGGTGGAACTTCGGATCAACGCCACCAACCTTCGCGTTCAACTCGTCCATCATGGCGGTGCCGATCTCTCCGGTTGCCTTCTGCCAGAGTCGAATCACGTTCTTGTAGCGCTCTTCTTCGGTGATGAGACCCTGCGTGTACTGGCCATCTACCTTGGCGACATCCTTGTCCGCCTCAGCAATGATCGCCTTCTTCCCCTTCGCCATCGCAATATCAAAGACAGAAATGGTCATACCGCCACGGGTCGCCGCCTCAAAGCCGACGCGCTTGATGCCGTCGGCAAGGAGTGCGGTCTCGCCCTTACCGAGGAGTTCGAAGGAGCGGCTGATCAACTTGCGCAGATCGGCGCGCGCCATCTCCTGGTTCACAAAGCGGAGACGGTCTGGAAGGATCTGGTTGAACTTGACGCGACCGATCGTAGTCTCAACGCGCTGCTCAACAATGGCGTCTGCCGCTTCGTCCCAGACGCGTGCGGTTACGTCAATTGGGGCGTGCAGCTTCACCTGTCCGAGCTCGTAGGCGAGCAGCGCCTCTGTCTCATCCGAGAAGCGGCGGCGCTTTTCACCAGGCTCGAGCGCGCGCTCCTGCGTCAGATAGAAGCACCCGAGCACCATGTCCTGCGTTGGCGTCACGATCGGCGTGCCGTCTGCAGGAGAGAGCAGGTTGTTGGCGGAGAGCATCAGCTCGCGCGCCTCCTGCTGGGCGGCCTCCGAGAGCGGCACGTGCACCGCCATCTGGTCGCCGTCGAAGTCTGCGTTAAACGCGGTGCAGACGAGCGGGTGAATGCGGATGGCGGAACCTTCCACAAGCACGGGCATGAACGCCTGGATGCCGAGTCGGTGCAGGGTAGGCGCGCGGTTGAGGAGAACCGGGTGATCCTGGATCACGTCGGCGAGCACATCCCACACGGCGTCCGTTGCACGCTCCGTAAGGCGCTTCGCACTCTTGATGTTGTGCGCGTGGCCCAACTCAACGAGTTGACGCATCACGAACGGCTTGAAAAGTTCGAGCGCCATCTTCTTCGGGATACCGCACTCGTGCAGCTTGAGCTCTGGGCCAACCACGATCACGGAGCGCCCAGAGTAGTCAACGCGCTTGCCGAGCAGGTTCTGACGGAAGCGACCCTGCTTCCCCTTGAGCATGTCGCTGAGCGACTTCAGGCGGTGGTTGCCGGTGCCGGAGATGGCGCGTCCACGTCGGCCATTGTCAATGAGGGCGTCCACCGCCTCCTGGAGCATGCGCTTCTCGTTGCGCACGATGATCTCTGGCGCGCCGAGTTCAATGAGGCGCTTGAGACGGTTGTTGCGGTTGATGACGCGTCGAGACAGGTCATTGAGATCCGACGTGGCGAAGCGTCCACCATCGAGCTGCACCATCGGGCGCAGGTCTGGTGGGATCACCGGGAGGACGGAGAGGATCATCCACTCAGGGCGCGCGCCAGATCGGCGGAACGCCTCAATCAGACGTAGGCGCTTGATCGCCTTCTTTCGACGCATGCCGGCGGTGTTGCGCACTTCAACGGCGAGCTCCTTCGACTCTTTGTCTAGGTCGATCTGCTCAATCAACTCGCGAACCGCTTCAGCGCCCATGCCAGCGCGGAAGATGCGTGCACCGCGTGGGCGCTCGCTGCCGAACTTCGCGTCAAGCGTACGGAAGCTGTCGAGTTCGTCGTCGCGGCCAATTTCAGGAAGTAGCTGGTAAGGCTTCAGGCCGAGCAGCGCCTTCTTCTCCTTGGCGATCTCTTCCTTGCGGCTCTGCGCCGAGGTCTTCGCGTTCGCGCGGAGCCCCGCAATCTCGCCTTCGGCGAGCGCCTTCAGGTCGGCGCGCTTCTGCTCGCCCTCCTTGTTGATCTGCTCCTTCTGATTCGTGAAGGCCTCCTCTGCGTCGAGTGAGGCCTGGGTGAGGACGGCGCGCAGCCGCGCCTTCGCCTCCTTGCCGCCAAGAGCTCGGTCGGCAACGATCACTTCTGCGGTTGGCTCGAAGATGATGGCGCCGTCGGCCGCCACTTCGCCCAGGTCGTTGATCGCCTTCTCCGTCACCTGCGCCGCTTCACCCATCCCCTGGGCCTTCTCGGCGCGGTCTGACTCCACCTGCTCGAGTCGTGCGCGAATCTCGCGATCCAACTCAGTAAGTTGTCGCTTCAGGCGCGCATTGATCTCGCTCTCTTCCTCTGCAGTGGCGCCGCCGCCACGTCCTGCGAGCTCGTCATCCAGACCCTTGAGGGCCTCCTTGCGTGCGACTTCGTCAACACTGGTGACGATGTACTGCGCGAAGTAAAGGACCTTCTCCAAGTTGCGCGGTGAGATCTCGAGCAACGTTGCAAGACGGCTCGGCGTCCCCTTGAAGTACCAGATGTGCGAGACCGGACTCGCCAGCTGGATGTGGCCCATGCGCTCACGGCGGACCTTGGATCGTGTGACCTCAACGCCACACTTGTCGCAAATGATCCCCTTGTAGCGAATGCGCTTGTACTTTCCGCAGTAGCACTCCCAGTCGCGCGTTGGCCCGAAGATGCGCTCGTCGAAGAGGCCGTCCTTTTCAGGCTTCAAGGTGCGGTAGTTGATCGTCTCAGGCTTGGTGACCTCACCCTTCGACCAGCCACGGATCTGCTCAGGGCTCGCGAGCGCAACACGGATCGCGTCAAAATTGTTGACTTCCAACATCTCTCGCTCCTTCCCTGTGTTCCGCTACTTTAGAAATCTGCGCCGGACTCAAAGCCCGACAGGTTGATGCCAAGGTTTGGCGTTGCATATCCGCCCGGATCCTCAAGCAGCTCGATCTGCTCGTCTTCCGCGTTGAGGATCTCCACGTTGATGCCGAGGCTCTGGAGCTCCTTGACGAGCACCTTGAACGACTCCGGCACGCCTGGCGCTTGGATGCGTTCGCCCTTGACGATCGCTTCGTACGCCTGCACACGACCAACCACGTCGTCCGACTTGACGGTGAGGATCTCCTGGAGAATGTTTGCGGCGCCGTACGCCTGCAACGCCCAGACCTCCATCTCGCCGAATCGCTGTCCGCCGAACTGCGCCTTTCCTCCGAGCGGCTGCTGGGTGATGAGGCTGTACGGCCCAGTTGAACGCGCGTGAATCTTGTCCTCTACCAAGTGGTGCAGCTTCAACATGTAGGTCACGCCAACGGTGACAGGTCGGTCGAACTCCTTGCCGCTCTTCCCGTCGCGCAGCGTGATCTTCCCGTCTGCTGGGAGGCCGGCCGCTTCGAGTTCGGCGATGATCTTCTCTTC
>CAXRAV010000129.1:0-5423 GCA_964228585.1 Candidatus Limnocylindrus sp.
TCCACCGCATCTCAGGCATTGGCGTCTGGCTCTTCATCATTCTCCATGTCATTGACATCTGGCTGATCGGCGCAAACCCAGAGGCCTATGACTTCCTCGGCCAGATCTACTCAAGTCCGCCCGGAAGAGTGGCGGAGACCCTCCTCGGTGCGGCGCTCTTCTATCACGCGCTGAACGGGATGCGCATTGTGGTGATGGACTTCTGGCCTGCGCTCACCGCCTATCACCGCCAGCTCTGGCGCATCGTATGGATTCTCTTCTTCGCAATCGGGCTCCCCGGCGCGTACATCATCCTGAAGCCGATCTGGGAGGTTGTCGGATGAGCGTTCAGAAGTATTCACTCTCCGGTCGCCCGCGTCCCAGCGGCTCAAAGGTGGATCTCTATGTCTGGTACGCCGTCCGCATCAGCTCACTCGCGCTCTTTGTGCTCGCGTTGGCGCACTTCACCATGACGCACTTCGTCTTTGACCCTGCAGACCAGAGTGCAGAGTGGGTGCGACAGACGCGATGGAACTCCGTTGCCCTGCGTGCGCTCGACTGGGGGATGCTGATGGCGGTACTCGTGCACGGATTCCTTGGCATGCGCACTGTCTTGCAGGACTACGTTCCGTCGCGCGTGCGCAGCCTCTCACTTGGCGCGCTTTATCTGCTCGCGCTGATCCTCTTTGTCCTGGGAACTCAGGTTGTCATCGCGCTGCCATTTGATTAGGGGGCGAGATGAGTAGTGCACTTCGAGCGGAAGCGGGACAGATTGACGTTGACGCGATCGTGGTTGGCGCGGGCGGGGCTGGCCTTTGGGCTGCACTTGAACTTGCGCGTGAAGGGATCCCAACCGCCGTCCTCACTAAGCTCTACCCGACGCGCTCACACACGGGCGCGGCACAGGGTGGCGTCTGCGCCGCACTTGGCAATGTTGAAGAGGACCACTGGGAGTGGCACATGTTCGACACCATCAAGGGTGGTGACTACCTGACCGATCAAGACGCGGCTGAGGTCCTCGCACGCGAAGCGATTCCTGCTGTGATTGAGTTGGAGCGCATGGGCCTCCCGTTCAATCGCACGCCAGACGGAAAGATTGATCAGCGACGATTCGGCGGCCACACGCGGAACTACGGTGAAGGGCCAGTGCGACGTAGTTGCTACGCCGCTGACCGCACTGGGCACATGATCCTGCAGACGCTCTATCAGCAGTGCATCAAGGCGGGCGTCAAGTTCTATGACGAGTACCACGTCGTCGATCTCTTGTTCGAGGGCGGCAGTGCCGATCAAGGCGGACGCTGCAGTGGTGTGGTCGGCTACAAGATTGCAGATGGTTCACTGCACGTACTGCGGGCCAAGGCGGTGCTCCTTGCAACTGGCGGATACGGACGCGCGTGGCGCGTAACCTCCAACGCGCATTCACTCGCTGGCGATGGCATGGCACTCGCCTGGCGTCACGGCGTTCCGCTGATGGACATGGAGTTCTATCAGTTCCACCCAACGGGCATTGTGGGGATTGGCATTCTTCTTTCTGAGGCGGCGCGTGGTGAGGGTGGCTACCTGTTGAACGGCGAAGGGAAGCGGTTTATGGAGACGTATGCGCCGAAGCTTATGGAGCTTGCACCGCGCGACATGATCTCGCGCGCCATGTATCAGGAGATCCGAGCCGGCCGTGGCATCGACGGAAAGGACTACGTCTTCCTCGATGTGCGCCACCTTGGTCGCAAGGTCATTGAGGAGAAGCTTCCAGACATCACCGACTTCGCGCGCGTATATCAGGGTGTTGAGCCAATTAGCGAGCCGGTGCCAGTGCAGCCAACAGCGCACTACGCGATGGGCGGCGTGCCAACCAACCTTGAGACTGAGGTGCTTGCGAACGCCGCGGGCGGCGTCGTCCCTGGCCTCTTCGCTGCAGGTGAGGTTGCCTGCGTCAGCGTCCACGGAGCCAATCGCCTCGGCACGAATTCGCTCGTCGACCTTCTCGTCTTTGGGAAGCGAGCGGGGAAGCGCATGGCCGTGATCTGCAAGTCAACCACCGCCCCGAAGCACGTTGCAGGGGCCGAGCGGGCGATCCGCGACGAGATGCTCGCCCTCTCCACGCGACCTGAAGGTGTGCGACCGGCAGAGATCCGCCGCGCACTGGCTGACGTGATGATGGAGGGCGTTGGCGTCTATCGAGACGAGGCACTCCTTACGAATGCGGTGAAGGAGATCCAGCGGCTGAAGGGTGAGTACCAGCGGGTGCGCGTCGAGGACACGGGGAGCGTCTTCAATACCGACCTTCTCGAAGCGCGCGAACTCGGCTACCTACTCGATGCATCCGAGGCGACCGCCGTCTCCGCCCTTGCCCGTAAGGAGTCGCGTGGTGCCCACAGCCGTGAGGACTACCCTGAGCGCGATGACGAGAAGTACCTTGCGCACACGCTGGTCTGGCGCGGTGCTGACGAAACTCCAGCAACCAGGATTGACTACAAGCCAGTGACGATCACCAAGTTTGAGCCGAAGCCGCGTGTCTACTAGAGGTGGCCTGATGGATGTTGAACTAAAGATCCAGCGATTCGATCCTGAGAAGGACACCGCTCCTCACTGGGAGACGTATCGAGTCCCCGTCGAGCCGATGGACCGCGTGCTCGATGTGCTGACCCGTGCAAAGGAGCTGCTTGACGGAAGCATCACCTTCCGACGCTCATGCGCCCACGGCGTCTGTGGCTCTGACGCACTCTTGATCAATGGGCGAAACCGCCTCGCCTGTAAGGTTCGTGTTGAGCAGCTTGGAAAGAGCATCAGCGTGGCACCGCTCCCCGGCCTCCCTGTCGTCAAGGACCTTGTCGTTGATATGGACGAATTCTTCGGCAAGTACCGTTCCGTCCTTCCATTCCTTGTCGCAGACGAGCCTGAGGGGACAGGGGAGCGCTTGCAGTTCCAAGAGCAGCGGGACGTGTACGATGACACCACCAAGTGCATTCTCTGCGCCGCCTGCACGAGTTCATGCCCCAGCTTCTGGGCGCAACCTGAATATGTTGGTCCTGCTGCAATCGTCAACGCGCACCGATTCATCTTCGACTCACGTGACCAAGGAGCAGAGGAGCGCCTAGACATCTTGAGCAATGAAGATGGTGTCTGGCGCTGTCGCACCACCTTCAACTGCGTTGACGCCTGCCCTCGCGGGATCAACATCACGAAGGCGATCCTCGAGGTTTCTACGGCGATCGGCTCTCGCGGCTAGCGCGCGATGCGCGCGCTAATCGCTCGAACGGACGGCGCCTGCCGAGGGAATCCGGGCCCAGCATCGATTGGCGTTGCGCTCTACGACGCGTCGCGCGACGGAGCCGATCACCCTTCCGCGCAGCCTGATGCCACGATCTCCGCCGCGATCGGGACAACGACGAACAACGTTGCGGAGTGGAAGGCGGTCATCTCGGCAATTGAACTCGCCGCTGAGCTCGGAGCATCTGAGCTTCAACTCTTCCTGGACAGCAAGCTCGTTGTTGAACAGCTCAACGGGCGGTGGAGGGTGCGTGATGCGAAGCTCGCGCCGCTCTGCGATGAGGCGCGCGCTCGTCTCACAAGATTTGCCGTGTGGAGCGCGACCCATGTTCCGCGCGAAGAGAATCATCAAGCCGATGCGCTTGCAAACGAAGGACTTGATCGCGCGCTCCGAGGTGGTCCCGCGTGGGTGGTACGTCGACCCGATGACCTTGCGCGCGCGCGTGGGGCTTCGTTGCAGGGGGATCGTGCGAGCGACGACGGGGGAGCAAGCGGTTCTGCGACCACGCTGACACTCCTTGGAACTGGGGCCTCGCGTGGCGTGCCACGCGTTGGCTGTCGCTGCGAAGTCTGCATCTCAAAAGATGTGCGCAATCAGCGACTTCGCAGTTCGTTGTTGATGCAGTGGCGTGATGCCGCAACCGCAACGTCGCGAGCGGTGATTATTGATCCTGGAATGGACCTTCGACAGCAGGCGATGCGCAGCGGGATCACGCGATTGGACGGTGCACTGATCACCCACATTCACGTCGACCACACAGGTGGCATTGATGAGCTGCGTGCCTACACCGACGCGCAGGAAGAGGTGCTCGATGTTGGCGCGGGACCCGAGACGTGCACGGAACTCTTGCGCCGATGGGAGTACGCCTTTGACGGTCGTACTGCACCGGGTCACGGCATCCCCTCGCTGCGCCTGATGGAGGCGGTGCCGCATGTGCAACTCGGCGGACGCGCCTTTGAGGCGATCCCACTGATTCATGGCCGTCGACCAGCGCACGGGTGGCGAAGTGGTGCGGTTGCCTATCTCACTGATGTCTCTGCCGTCTCGCCAGCATCACGTGAGCGACTGCGCGGCCTGGACACGTTGATCGTCTCTGCCCTTCGTGATCTCCCACACCCAACGCATCAGACGGTGGAGGAGGCTCTCGCCCTGATCGCCGCGTTGGGGCCACGACTCGCAATCCTCACCCACCTTGATCACGACCTTGACTATCAGGAACTCTCCACACGTCTCCCCAATGGGGTGCTCGCCGGTTTTGATGGGCTCGTCGTGGAGGTCGCGGCGCGCTAGACTCCCCCTCCGGCGAGATGGTCGGACGGTCGCGGGCGAGCTTTCGGGTTCGCTCGAGGAAAGTCCGGGCTCCACGGTGCAAGGCAGCGGGTAACGCCCGTCCGCCGCGAGGCGCGGACTAGTGCCACAGAGACGAGTCCACCGCGAGCTTCGGCTCGCTGGTGGGGTGAAACGCGGCAAACTCTGCCTGGAGCAAGGTCAAATAGGAGGACGTTTCAGCCCTTGTGGCTGGAACTGGCGCACCGCCAGGGTCCTCGGGTTGATCGCTCGAGCCACTGAGCAATCGGTGGCCTAGATGGATGGCCGTCCCTCCCGCAAGGGGGGACAGAACCCGGCTTACAGACCATCTCGCCGGCTTCACTCCGGGGCGGATCCTAGATCCGCCGTACTCGCCCCACCCCATCCGCCCCTCGCGGCCCCACACCCCCTTGCACCCCCTCGCGCGCTCGTCCCTCGTGTCCTTTGCAGCCCTTGACAAGTGGGGGAGGTGGGGGCAGAATGCATAGAAGTGGTTGCAAGTGTGGTGTGGTGGGGGTACCCACCCCCGGAGGGCCACGCGGAGGGGAATCAACGTGTTTACTGGCGAATACCGCCATACGATCGACGGCAAGGGACGGGTCGCCGTCCCCGCACGCTTCCGCGCCCAGCTCGACGACGGCGCATTCGTCTCCCGTTGGCTGGATAACTGCCTTGCGATCTTCCCTCGCGCCGCATGGGACGACCTCGCAGCAAAGGTGGCGGCGCTCCCAACCGGCAACGCGAGCGCGCGCGAGTTCGGACGATTCCTCTTTGGCAGTGCGTTTGAGGTTGAGCTTGATGCGCAGGGGCGCCTCCTCCTCCCGGCCACGTTGCGCAGTTGGAGCCAGCTAGAGGGCGAGGCGATGGT
>CAXRAV010000130.1:0-2304 GCA_964228585.1 Candidatus Limnocylindrus sp.
CTAAACCTTCGAACGACCCGCGACCGGAGCGTCTGGTGTGGAGGGTGAGTTTACTTCGCGGAGCGCTTTGCGGGCGAACGCTTCGCTTTGGGAGCGTCAGCCGACCCACCTGCGGGGCTCATCGCAGGGCTGAGGGCGACGCTCGCTGCGGGACGCGGTGGCCGCTCAGGTCCCCATGCAGGCCATGCGCCGGGGTTGGCATCAAACCAGTCCTCAACGATCTTCTCAACCACGAGTGAGCGACGGAGCGAGGCGCGAATGGCGCGGCGACCACGCTCTGAGGCGAGATACGCTTCCAGCTTCCGCTGACCCTGCACCTGGGGCTGCGCTCGGCGCACCTCTTCGTCAATGAGTTGCTCAGGCACCTGAATCCCTTCGGCGCCGGCAACCGCGGAGAGGACGAGCAGAGTGCGTGCGCGGCGCTCACCGCGATCGCGGAGCTCTGCGCGGATCTCTTCTGCGCTCTTCCCCGCCGCCTCAAGGTACTGCTCAAAGGAGAGACCTTGTCGCGCGATCGATCGTGCCAACTCATCGACAAGGCCATCAATCTCTTCTTCGATCAACGGGTCAGGAATCTCGACGGTGGCGTTCTCCATGGCGTACTCCACGATCTTGTCAGCGAACTCGTGACGACCGCGATCTGCAGCGCTCGCCTTGAGGCGCGTCAGGATCTCAGCGCGTAACCCTTCCACGTTTTCCACGTTCGCAACCTGCTTGGCAAATGCATCGTCGAGTGGCGGCGGGATCCGCGCGCGCAACTCCTGGATCACCACATCAAATCGTGCCGGCACACCGCGCAACGACGCCTCCTGATAATCGCCAGGGAAGGTCACCGAAACCGTGGCAGCGTCACCGATTTTCGCGCCAACGAGCTGTGCCTCAAACCCTGGGATCAGACGCTCAGAACCGAGCACGATCGGCATCTTCTCAGACGCGGCGCCGTCAATTGGCGTGTCGTCCTTGGCGCGGTATCCAGTAAACGAGATGATCGCGTAATCGCCCATCGCTGCGCCGCGATCGGTCACCGGTGTCAAGACGGCATAACTGTCGCGCAGATCATCGATCACGGCGTCAACCTTCTTGGCATCCGGCTCCTCAAAGGTTGGCGTGAAGGTGAACTTCTGATAGTCGCCAAGTTTAACTTCAGGCGGAACAGAGATCGTTGCCGAGAAAGAGTACTCAACACCTTCTACTGCTGGCTGCGCCTCAATGGTGGGGCTCGTCAGCGGCAGCGTCTCGGACTCCATGATCGCCTTGCGATAGCCGCGCTCAATGAGAATCTCTGTCGCCTCTTCGAGGATCGCCGCGAGTCCAGCAAATCGCTCGACCACTTGGCGCGGTGCCTTTCCAGGTCGGAAGCCAGGAATGCGGCTGCGTGACGCCACCTGGCGCACTGCGCTGCTGATTGCGGCGGCCACCTCGTCGACGGGCATCACGATATCAAGTCGCAGGCTGCTCTTCGGTCCAGGCGAGGAGGAGACTTTCATGCGGTCAACGATAGCCGAGAAGTCGCACGTTGATGGTGGGCGAGGTGAGACTCGAACTCACACGTCGTTACCGACACCAGCTCCTAAGGCTGGCGCGTCTACCGTTTCGCCACTCGCCCCCGATCATCATGGGCTTCCCCGCCCGTTTCGTCCACCCGAGCGAACGAAGTGCGAGGGCTGGCGGAACGCGAATCCGCCGGCCGTGCATCGAGAAGCGCGTCAATGACGGCGCGGCCACCCTTCTCCGCCGCTGCTGCAGCAAGTCCGGCGGCGAAAGCGCTCACCACACCTGCCCCCTCCGACGGCGCACGCGACGCGTCACCACGCCGCTTCTCCGAACGGCCGCCAGTGATCCAGCGCAACCCAATCAGAGCGAGTGCCGCCGCAATGCCGAGGACCTGCAACGGGTGTTCGCGCAGCTCCTTGCCGAGGCCGCCGCTTGGACGCAGCCGACGCGCAATCTCACGCGCGCCGCTGAGTGAACCCTCTCGCGCACGCTGCACATGTGCGACCTCTTGCGCAACACGAGGGCGCGCTGCAAGGAGCGCCGCCACTCGTTCTGACTTCTGCTCGTCGCTCATGCGTCACCCCCGCGATCCGGTCGAATGCGCTCTGCGGCCCGGTTCAGTGTCTCCGCCACGCGTCTGACCGTGCGACGCAGCGTTCCGACTGCCGCATCGGCGCTACCAATCGCCTCGCCAATCTCTGCGGCAACGCCGCTGAGCGCCTCCTCACGGAGGTCTTCCAACGCGCTCGCGGTGGCGCGCAGCTCAGCCTCACTCGCCAGCGGCATAAATCGATCCGTAAATCGCTGTGT
>CAXRAV010000131.1:0-7524 GCA_964228585.1 Candidatus Limnocylindrus sp.
CCTTCCAGCCAAACGGGAAACGGTACTCCACGTCAATAGCGCGCTTCGCGTAGTGGGCGAGCTCGTCTGGTGCATGCTCGCGGGCGCGGAGCCGCTCAGGTGAGACACCGTACGCCTTGTACCACTCAAGTCGGCGCGGCAGCCACTCATCAAACGCGGCGGTCGCTCCCTCCTCCGGTCGCACGAACATCTGCAGCTCCATCTGCTCAAACTCGCGCATGCGGAAGACGAAGTTCCCTGGACTGATCTCGTTGCGGAACGACTTCCCTACCTGTGCGATTCCCAACTGGATCTTCTTGCGGGCTGCATCGCGCACGTTGCGGTGCTGCGCGTAAGCGCCCTGCGCCGTCTCTGGGCGGAGATAGATGACAGAGGCGTCCTCCTCTACAGGGCCCATAAAGGTCTTGAACATCAGGTTGAAACGTCGCGGTGCGGTGAGGCTCCCCTCGCAGTCGGGGCAGACCAGACCGAGCTTTGTGACCACGTCGGCCTCTGCAAGCTGCGCCGTGGTGAGAGCGTCGGTTCCTGGAAGTTCATCCAGTCTGTAGCGACGCTTGCAGGCGGTGCACTCGACGAGCGGATCACTGAACGAGCCCACGTGCCCCGACGTGCGCCAGACCTGTGGGTGCATGAGGATCCCTGCGTCGAGACCGACCACGTCGTTCCGCTCTTGGACAATACTGCGCCACCAGGCGCGCTTCACGTTGTTCTTTAACTCAACCCCGAGCGGGCCGTAATCCCAGACGGCGTTGATGCCCCCGTAGATCTCTGAGCTTGGGAAGACGAAGCCGCGTCGCTTCGCGAGGGAGACGATGATGTCAAGATCGGCAACCGCAGGCGTCGCGTCAGCCGCTGGGGTGCCAGCGAGCGTGAGGGATGGATCGGCGCTGATGCTCATGAAGTGGAAGCCTACCCGATCCGAGTACTGCTAGAGCGCGCGGGCAAGCGCCACGCCCGCCGAGGCTGCAAGGAGCCCGAGCATCACAGATCCGACGGCGTAGGCGATTAACGCGAGGAGTTCACCCCCCTCGCCCATGCGTGCGAGCTGGAGCGCAAACGCTGAGAAGGTGGTGAACCCTCCGAGAAGTCCAACGACGATGAGGGGGCGTGCAGCGTCTGGAAGGAGCCGGTCGGCGATCAGCGTGACAACGAGGCCCGCAGCGAACGATCCACCCACATTCACCACGAGTGTCCCAACGGGCGCGGCGATCCCGAGGCGCGCCGTGAGCGCATCCGCGCCGCTCCGAAGCAGCGCACCAGCCGCACCGCCCACGGCAACGAGTACTGCGCTCGTCAGCGGGCTCATGCGCTCACCTCGTCCAGAAAGGTGCGGCTCTTCGGCTCTCGCCCATAGAGATGCAAGATCGCGGCGCGAAGGGCTCGGTCGACCTCTTGAAGTGGTCCGCTCGGCAGCCGCAGCGCCGCGAGCTGTTCTGGATCAAAACGTCGGAGCGCTCGCAAGAGGCGCAGCCCATCACTGCTAAACGGCGCGCCCTCACCATGGTCCACGCAGTGGATCCCGCCAGCGCGCTCATCCCAGCGGAGCGCTTCTCCTTCTTGCGGAGGGCGCCCGCAATCAACGCAATGATCAAGTTCTGGTGCGTGCCCCGCAACGTCGAGGAGCGCGATCTCACTCCAACGTGCGACCAGGACGTCTGGGACCCCTGCCTCGAGCAGATCCCAGGCACGCAGTAGCAGTGCATACAGTTCGGGCTCGGGCTGCTCTTCACTCGTGGCTCGCTCGACAAGCTCTGCTGCATACCAGGCAACGGCACTACTAAGCAGCCGGCCACGAAGTCCGAGCCACACGCGTTGAGGGCGGACCTGGGTCACCACGTCAAAGGTGCGCCCTGCCGCAAGCGCGACCTCGAGCTCTGCAAATGGTTCCACGCCACCACCGAGACGGCTGGTCGGCTTTCGCACCCCCTTGGCGATCGCCTTGAACTTTCCGCGATCCGGCGAGATGAGGGTGAGCACACGGTCGGCCTCACCGAGGCGGAAACGCGAGGTCACAACTGCCAGCGTCCGCGAGGTTCGGCGTTCAGGCATGGTGAGAGGGTAGCATTGGAGCATGACGTCACTCCGCGGTACCCCGACTGGGGCGAACCTTCTCGAGCTAGACCTCGACGCGCTTATCGCTGCCACGGACGCGGCGATTCTTGACCTCCTCGCAGCGTGGGAGGAGCCAATCACCGCATCAATGTACTCACAGATTCGGTACCACATGGGATACGGGGATCCGAGCGCTCGACTCGGCAAGCGCATGCGCCCCCTCCTCGGACTCCTTACCTACTCCGCGCTCTCAAGCGACTGGGAGCGCGCCATCCCTGGCGCAGCGGCCGTTGAGCTCGGTCACAACTTCAGCTTGATCCACGACGACATCGAGGATCAGGACGAAGAGCGAAGGGGTCGACCCACCCTCTGGGTACGCGAAGGTCTCGCGCAGGCCATCAATACAGGCGACGCGCTGTTCACGATCAGCCGTATTGCGGCACACCGACTGACTGAACTCGGCTTCTCCGACGCCAAGGTGATCCGCATGATGAAGATCTACGACCAGACCTGCCTCCGCCTCTGCGAAGGGCAGTTCATCGATATCGCGGCGAGCCAGAAGCGCGAGATGCAGAGCGTGGAGCACTACTTTGAGATGATCGGACGAAAGACGGCGGCGCTCATCTCGGGCGGTGTTGAGTCTGCCGCAATGCTCGCCACTGATGACGAAGCGGTGATCACGCGCTTCCGTACCTTCGGATGGGCGCTCGGGCTCGCCTTCCAGATCAATGACGATCTGCTTGGGATCTGGGGGAGTGAGGCGGCAACTGGAAAAGCGCCCTCAGACCTTGCTCGGCACAAGAAGACACTCCCCGTTCTCTACGCAGCGGAGCGCGCCAGCACGGAAGATCGCGCCACCCTTGATCGACTCTTCGCAACGCCAGACCCGGACGATGCACGTGTGGCCGAAGGACTCGCCGTCCTTGCGCGAACGGGTGCTGAGGCCTACACACGAGAACAGGCTTCTCTCTGGCGCGAACGCGCACTCACGGAGATTCGTGGGGTACCCGCGATGAACCCTATTGCGATCGTTCGGCTTGAAGAGATCATGGAGCGTGTGATCTCCGCGTAGGCGAGCCCCTGAACGCTACTTCCCTTCGCTCTCCTCAGAGTCGGCTGCGGATTTCACAGGCGTCCAGCGCACGCGCACCTTTCCAACCCGGCGCCCACTGACCTTGATCACACTGATCACAAAGGGATCAATGGATACGCTATCGCCAACTACGGGAACGCGCCCGATCTTGTGATACACAAATCCGCCGAGGGTGTCGTACTCCTCATCGTCTTCAAGTTCGAGCGGTGGCTCAACCAGATCGGTGAGCTCGTCGATATCCGCTCGACCATCGAGGATCACCTCCCCCTCGGAGATCTCGACCTTCATCGGCTCCTCTTCGTCGAACTCGTCCTGGATCTCACCCACGATCTCTTCGAGAAGGTCCTCGATCGTCACGAGGCCCGCAGTGCCTCCGTGCTCATCCAGCACGATCGCCATGTGCACCTTCCGTCGCTGCAGTTCATGCAGGAGATCGTCGACGGGCTTTGACTCGGGGACGAAGAGTGCTGGCCGCATGATGTCGCGCAAGCGTGGTCGTGGCCCGCCCGCAGCGATGATGCGGAGCAGATCCTTCGCATAGAGAATGCCGCTCACATGATCGATAGACTCGCGATAGAGCGGCGTGCGGCTGTGTCCCTCCTTCAGCACCACCTCTACGGCTTCATCGAAGGTTGCCTCTTCATCAATTGAGACGATATCGATGCGTGGCACCATCACCTCGTGCAGCTTTGAGTCACTGAGTGACATCACTGCCGAGATCATCTGCTCCTCCTCCGCCTCAAGCACTCCCTCTTGGCTCCCCTGCTCCACAATGAGTCTGATTTCGGCTGCAGAGAGCTTCGGGGTCCGGGTCGGATCAATGCCGAACGGTTTGGAGATCACTTTCGTGAGCACAACAAGGAGCCCGACAAGTGGGCTCAGCACCTTGGCGAAGATTGAGATCGGCCCCGACGCTGTAAGCGCGATCCGATCGGGGTTTGCCAGCGCGAAACCCTTCGGGATCAACTCTCCGAGAACGATTGAGACGATTGAGACGAGTAGCGTGACGAGGAGCAGAGCGATCGGAGCGGCGCGATCGCCAATCCACGAAACGCCACTCAGCGGCGCGGCGATCAATTCGACGATGCTGACGGCAGCGACCGCGGATGCAAGCGCGCCGAGGAAGGTGATCGCAACTTGAATCACCGCAAGGAAGCGGCCCGGATCTCGAAGCAGTCGCAGTGCGCGAACCGCCCGCTTATCTCCATCATCCGCGAGCTCGCTGAGCCGCGTGCGTCGCACGCTGACATACGCGATCTCAACTGCCACAAAGAAGCCGTTCAGAAGGATCAGAAGCAGGATCAGGCCGAGATCGGCGAGCACAGGGTTCATTGGTTACTCCTTGCCCACCGTACGTGCAGGCACGCCTACAACGAGCGCTCCCGCTGGGACATCGTTCAGCACGACCGCTCCGGCACCGCTCTTGGATCCGTCGCCCATGGTGAGCGGTGCCACCATCAGCGTTCCAACGCCCGTAAAGACGCGAGCGCCAATGACCGTTGCATGCTTCTTCTCGCCGTCGTAGTTTGCCGTAATCGTTCCGGCACCTATGTTGCTCCCCTCGCCCACGCTGGTGTCACCGAGGTACGAGTGGTGTCCCACCTTGACCTTGGCAGCGAGAGTTGTGCCCTTGAGCTCAGCGAAGTTGCCAACATGTGCGCCCGCACCAATCGTGCAGCCGGGTCGAATGTGCGCAAAGGGGCCAACGTCCACGCCGCTCGCAAGTGTTGAGCCATCGATGTCACTCGAGCGAATCGTGCAGCCTTCCCCGATGATACTTTCGTGGATCCGTGATCCAGCCTCAATGCGAGTCCCAGTTGCGATCGCGGTGTTGCCGGTTAGCATGACGTTCGGTTCAATCACCACATCGGCAGCGATGCTCACCGTAGGCTCGATCCAGACCGTGGTTGGATCCATCATGCCGACGCCGCGTTCAAGATGCGCCGCATTGATCCGCTCACGAAGAGCCGCGGCGGCGTCCGCGAACTGACGTCGATCGTTCACCCCTTCAAGGTCGACCCCACTCCCAAGGAGGACGGGGGCTGGCGTACCCTCCGCAGCGGCGCGCGCGACAAGATCAGTGAGGTAGACCTCTCCACTCGCAGCTGATGGTGCGAGAGTGTCCAGTGCGCCCTCAAGCCAGGCGCGATCCACGGCGTAGAGCCCTGCGTTCACGAGATCGTTCGCGCTAACTTCTTCCGTTGCGTCGCGCTCTTCCACGATGCGTACCGCTCGACCCTCTTCGCTTAGCTCAACGCGGCCGTAGCCGGTTGGGTCTTCGGCGTGAAAGGCGGCGAGCGCGATTGGCGCACCTGCGGCGCGGCGCGTCGCGATCAGCGCGCTGATACTGCTCGGCGCAAGGAGTGGTGTGTCTCCACACGCAATGAGAACCTCCGTTGCATCGGCTGGAAGTGCTGGGAGTGCACAACGAACCGCATCCCCTGTTCCACGTGGCTGCGGCTGTTCCGCGCGAAGCGTCCCTGCTGGCGCAAGGGCGTGCAGCGCGGCGGTTGCTGGGGATAGGAGGAGGAGCGCCGGATCACGCAACACGCTGCGGACCGCTTCAACAACCCAGAGTGCCATCGGGCGTCCGAGGAGCGGGTGGAGAACCTTCGGATGGACAGCGTGCATCCTCGACCCGACGCCAGCAGCGAGGATGATGGCCGTCACGCCTGCAAGGCGCTCCGGCCCAGTACTTGAGGGTGTCATCTGGAGGCGAGTCTAGCCGACCTTCTGAGCGATCGCCTCAATCTCCACCAGGCCCCCCTTGGGGAGCCCCGCCACCTGCACGGTTGAGCGTGCAGGGAACGGCTCCGAGAAGGTGCGCCCGTAGATCTCATTCACCGTTGCGAAATCGGCAAGGTCCGCAAGGAAGATGGTGCACTTCACCACATGTTCGACGCCGAACCCCGCAGCGGAGAGCAGCGCGCGCAGATTCAGCAGCGCCTGCTCCGCCTGAGCGGCAACCCCTTCACGGAGCACACCTGTAGCGGGATCCATTCCGAGCTGTCCCGAGCAGAAGAGCAGGTTGCCTGTGGCGATCGCTGCACTGTATGGGCCGATCGCTGGAGCAACCCCGCTCCCACTCACTGATCGTTTCATCGTGGACTCCTCTCTTACGTTGCCAACTCTGTCGCAGTGACAAGAACACCACCATCTGGAAGCGCAAGTTCGCCACGGCTTACTGCCGCCTCAACGAGCACGCCAGCCTCTGCGGCTTCGTAGAGCGAAGGATAGAGGAGAAATAGGGTCGGCCCCGAACCTGAGAGGGAGAGTGGGCGCCCGAGGAGGCGGCGCAGCGAGTGGTCGAGCGGGCGCAGCCACGGGGTGATCGCTCGGGCGGCAGCGAGCAGATCATTCGCCGACGCGAGTGCCGCCGATCGCTGGAGAAGCGCAGTGGTCGTGAGTCCGGCGAGCGCCTCACTCGCGAGGTGTTGCGAGCTCACGAGTGCCGCTCCGTATGCATCACCCCGAACCCCTGCGGCGAAGGCGGAAAAGACGTCAGGCGTCTTGATCCCTTCACGTGCGCTGATCAACAGCACACCGGGGGCGGGCTCACTCCACGGTGCGAGTGGCGTCACCCGCTCACCTCGCCCCTCCATCAGCACAGGTCCACCGGGGAGGAAGAGCGGCACATCTGATCCAATACGTGCTGCAACCTGCATCAGACGCTCTTCGGCCAACTCCATTCCGCACAGCTCAAGTGCGCCACGAAGCACCGCCGCTGCATCACTTGATCCACCACCGAGCCCCGCCGCTACGGGGAGCCGCTTCTCCAGCACGATGTCGAGCGGCGGAATCGGCACCTCCATGCGCAGTTCGCGCAGCGCCGCAAGCACGAGATTCTCTCCAGCACCTGGAATCGGTAAGCCCGCACAGTGCAACTCGTCTTCAGTGCCATCTCCTCCAAGTAGTCGGAGTGTGATGTGGTCACTCGCCCGGAGTGGCGCGACGATGCTGTGAAGATCGTGATAACCATCCTCGCGTTGACCCACAACCGCGAGGGTGAGGTTCACCTTTCCAGGAGCGTCAACCTCAACCCAGTGGACGCGCCCTGCGCCAACGCGCCCGCGACGAGCAGGGGCCTCCCCCGGAAGTGTTCGCATCGCGCGCGGCTGGCGCGTCGGCGCGCCAGGAATACCGCCAAGTTCGCGAAGGAGACGTACCCAGCTTTCGACACTGAGTGCCTGCGCTCGAAGATCCGGATCCGTATCCGCGCGCTCAAGCGCCTGCATGATCTGGTCAGCAGGAATCGGTAGTGCACGAGGCAACGCGTTGCGTAGCTTCTTTCTGCGCTCCCTGAATCCGGCCTGGACAAGCCTCCAGAGCTGCTCTTCGTCATCATCAGAGAGTTCAGCGAGCGGCGAGTGCGTCAACCG
>CAXRAV010000132.1:0-2156 GCA_964228585.1 Candidatus Limnocylindrus sp.
TAGGTTTTCCACAATCGAGATCTGAGCCTTCACTTCTCGTGGAGAAGTCCTCGTAACAGTCCCCTAAGTTGGTGGATAACTCCCTTCACCCGCACGTGCGTGACTGGGATGCTCTTCGTAGCCCGAAGAGGCCAGCGGTGAGACTGCCGACCGAGCAATCGGCCAGGCAGAACGGACTGCGGTGATGACGGGATCGAACTGATCGGCAACGATCAGAGCTGGTGAAGGACCACCAACGTACAAGGCTACTTGTGCAGTTGGAGCGGAGGGTCGCCAGGGAACTCGGCCATTCGGCTTGAGTGACTCGATCCGATCCCACAGCGGAGGGGAACCGGCGTGCAAGCGTCGCCCCCGACATCGGATCGGTCACTTCGGGTGCAACTTTTTCGTGAGCCCTCTGGCTCTTGGACCCTCTGCGGTTACTCCGCGATTGGCAGCGCGCGCCCGTTCGCCTTTGCCGCAGCGGCACGTTCAGCCCATGCGCCGAGCACTTGGTCCTTGTGCGGCCGGATTGGGCAGTGGCCATCCTTGTTGCCAGACTCGTCGCAGTAGCCAAGCGGGACGCACTTCGGCGCGAGGAAGCTGCCGAGGAAGGGGCTCACCGCAAAGACCTCGTGGCGGATCAGTTGGAAGAGGCGACGGATCTCCCACTGCGCCATGGTGCAGAGCCGAAGGCCCGACATGTGAATGAGGGCACGTAGATTCACGGTCATGATCAGATTGGTGCGTGTGGCGTTCGGGAAGACGAATCGCGCATCCTCCGCAGGGATCCCCGCCTCCACGAGATCCCCGTAGAGACCGAGCGCACCCTGCGTTGCCTCCTCGAATCGAGCGCGCACGGTTTCGTCCGCCTCCGCAACGGATCCTGGCAGCATTGTGGCAGCCTTCTTGAAGGTGACGTAGCGCTGCGACTGCTGGTCGAAGGCGACGCCCGCGCGGTGTCGGACGAGCTGATGGCTCAACGTGCGGGAGACGCCGGTGATCGCAAAGGTGAAGACGATGTGTTCAATGGTGCTGCCGTGTCCAGACTCAATCACGCGGTTGACTAGCTCACGCTGTTTCGCTGGGTCGATCTCTCCCGCTACGGCGCGGCGGTAGATCTCTTCTGGTGGCAGTTCCGAGTAGCAGGTTCGGCACGCGGTATAGATAATCGGCACGTATGAACGTTCAACGATCTCGCGATCCGGGAAGAGCATTGTGGCGCGCATGCCAAGGTCGTGTCGCCCCGGGTTCTTTGGGATGCCGCTCTTCTCTTTCACCTCACCCTCCCTACAGCGTCATGATCTAGTAGTAATCAGAACAGGAGAGGAAGTAGCCACAGCTGCAGATCAACTTGCACTTGCGGTCGAGCATCTGCGCGCCGCAGTTGGCGCAGCTGGTCATCACGAGGCCCGGGTCTTCGCTGAAATCAACGGATGCTCCTTCACTCGTAGATGTTTGAGCGTTCGACGACGAAGGGAGGACTGCCTCCTCAAGTGTTGGGTGGAGTTCGGTCGTCATGAAGCGATCCTATCGCGATGCGGGACTGCTGGCGTCGCCTGTTGGGCGCGGCAGCGACTCCCACGGGCCGCCGAGTCCGAGGCGCTGGCCCACAAGTTCGCATGCCGTGGAAGCGACCAGCGTTGGGCTGCTCCCTTCGGGGAGGATCCGCACAACGTCGAGGTCCGCCTCTCCAACGATCAGCGTCTTACGCACGTAGTCGTGTAGCGCCTGCCACTGTTCGCCAACCATAAGTAGTGGCCGCGCGTCGCTCCCTACTTGCAGGAGATTCCACGAGACCACAACCTCAGCGAGGGTGCCGAGCCCGCCATCCAGCGCAATGAGAAGATCGACTTCGGAGAACTTTCGCAGTCGCTCAAAGAGATCCTTGCTGTCCAGCTCTTCGGTGACATAGCGGTTGGCGGGGAGGCCATCCCATGAAGTGACGGTATAACCGATCACTTCGCCGCCCACTTCGCGCGCGCCTTTGGAGACCGCCTCCATGACGCCGGCGTACCCGCCCGTGGCCACGATGAATCCCTCGCCGGCGAGCGCGCGCCCTACGCCGATGGCGTACTGATAGTGCTCGTCGGTCTCAGGGAGTCGAGCGGATCCGTAAACCCCGACGATTGGGACGCCAGCCCTCGCGCTGGCGTTCACTCGCAGCGCGTGCCGAC
>CAXRAV010000133.1:0-12100 GCA_964228585.1 Candidatus Limnocylindrus sp.
CCAATGCCTCCTTCGGTCAGGGCGTTGGAACGACCTTGATGCAACTCGCCACCGCCTATTCCGCGATGTTGAACGGTGGTGTCCTTGTGCGGCCGCGTGTCGTCCACGCAGTGAATGGGGTCGAGCAACCGATCATCACCAGAGGGAGGGCCACCACGCCGAGAGTGTCATCCCAGATCGTTGAGATGAGCACAGGACTTACCAAGCTGGTACCTATCTACTACCGCCTTGCGAACATTCCAAACTATGCATCGGGCGGCAAGAGTGGCACTGCACAGATCTGGCTGAGCAAAGAGCTCAACGGTGGGAAGGCGGGTTGGGATAAGCGCCACTACAACTTCAGTTATGTCGGCTGGATCGGCCAGACTGCGCCAGAGTACGTGATCGCCGTCTCGCTTCGACGCGTGCCACCCGTGGTGAATCGCGTGGGCACGATCCTCAACAACATCGAGTCCTACGAACTCTTCCGTCGGGTCGCGGAGGATCTCACGGTGCTCTTCAAGATGGCCCCCGCGGCTCCCTCGTCGGGACGCGGCATGACTTCCCCCGCCCACCGCAGGGCACCGGAACCCTCCGCTCTGGTGGGTCTGTCGGTGGGCGGGGACCCTCTTCGCGTCGAGCGAACCACACGGCGGACATGAGCGTGACCACCGCGCGCCGTTCTCGTGTAGGCGGCCCCCTCGCAACCGGGGGTGCTGAGCTCGTCACCATCAGTGGCGCTGAACTGCTCGTCGACGGCACGCTCCCTGTTCGCGGAGCACAGGTGGACTCCCGGCGAATCACGGGACAGCCTGGCGCGCTCTTCCTCGCACTCCCTGGAGCACAGACGGATGGCCGCCTCCATCTCAGCGAAGCGATTAAGGCCGGTGCTCACGCGTTGATCATTCAGAGCGGCGGAGAAAGCGAGGCGGTCAGTCGTGAGATTCGGACTGTTCAGGAACTCGCGCGCGAACGCGGGGTAAGTGTTCTCCAGACGCCTGACGGGCCTCGCGCACTTGCACAGCTCGCAGCGCACTGGCGTGCTCGCTTCGATATTCAGGTGACAGGCGTCACTGGCTCCGTGGGGAAGACCACCACGAAGGAGGCGATCCGCGTGGCGCTGGGTGGTGCTGACGCACACGTTGCCGCAACACCAGGGAACGCGAACAACGAGATTGGACTGCCACTCGCCCTACTGAACATGCCTGAGGGAACGGAGCGATTTGTGGCGGAGATGGGAATGTACGTGGGCGGCGAGATTCGGTCACTCTGTGCGCTCGCGCGTCCGCGCATTGGAGTCGTCACCGCCATTGATGCGGTGCACGCGGAGCGGGCGGGTGATCTTGATGCGATCGAGGCGGCGAAGGGGGAGCTCGTAGAGGAGCTCCCAGCAGATGGATTCGCACTGCTCGCCGCTGATGATCCACGCGTCGTCCGACTTCGTGCGCGCACGGCAGCGCACGTCATCCTCGTAGGCAACGCGGAAGTGTCTGACATCAGGATCATTTCCGCAGAGCTGGACCAGGTAGGCGCGCGCACTGCGGTGGTGCTCTCGATCGCTGGCGAGAAGATTGCGATTGATCTCCCCCTCTTCGGCGTGCACTTCGCCCGAGCCGCCGCGTTTGCGGTCGGTGTCGCACAGATCTGTGGAGTCGACCTCCAGCAAGCGGCTGAACGACTCTCCACATTTGAACTCCCTGGAGGACGCACCTCTGTGCAAACGGTCAGCGGAGTCCGCATCATTGATGACTCGTACAACGCTGCACCGAGCAGCATGGCCGCGGCACTCGCAACGCTCGGAACTTCGCGCGGGGCGCGGTTTGCCGCACTCGGCGCAATGGGGGAACTCGGCAGCTACTCGGCGGAGGCGCACCTGGCTATTGGGCGAGCCGCCGCGGAGTGTGGCCTCACGGCGTTGCTTGTCTTTGGCAGTGAGGCGGACGGCATCGCAGAGGGTGCACGGAGTGCAGGCATGTCCGTTGATCAGATCGTCCGTCTCTCTGCTGACGAGAGCGGGATCGCGGCAGGCGCTGGACTCATCGCTGATCGCGCGCGCTCAGGAGACACGGTCTTGATCAAGGCTTCACGTGCCGTGGCGCTTGAGCGTCTGGTTACTGCGCTCCGCGGACGTCTGAATGGCGGTGTCGCATGATCGCGATCGTACAGGCACTCGTTCTCTCGTTCGCCTGCGTGGCGCTGCTGATGCCGTCATATCTTCGCCTCCTCCGCCATAGCGGATTCGGAAAGCGCGTTCGCCGTGAGTTCGGGCCCGACTGGCATATTGTGAAAGAGGGGACACCCACGATGGGGGGGCTCCTCCTTGTTGGCGTGGTGATCACGCTCGCCCTCCTGCTGGACGCGGTAGATGCATCAACCTACGCGATCCTGCTCGCGCTCCTCGGCGTCTCACTTGTTGGGGCGTTCGATGACTGGCTCAATGCTCGAACCGGGATCGGGATCTCCGCTCGGCAGAAGTTGCTCTGGCAGATCGGCGTCTCGGTCATCTCTGCGATCTATATCCAGCAGCACTTCGCCTTCGCCTCGCTCGTCGTTCCGTTCGTCGGCGAGGTGCCGATCGCCCCCACACTCTGGATTGCGGTGGCAATCGTTGCGATCGTCTCCACGAGCAACGGCGTGAACCTGACCGACGGCCTGGACGGACTCTCTGGTGGCACCATGGTGTTTGCGTGGATCAGCTACATGGTGATCGCGCTCCTGAATGCGCCAGGCCAGCTCAACGTTGCCATCCTCTGCGCGCTTGTTGCGGGCGCGCTGATCGGTTTCCTCTGGTTCAACATCCATCCCGCCAGCGTGATCATTGGCGATTCAGGCGCCTTGGGGTTCGGTGCCGCACTCGCGGTGACGGGACTTGTCACCGGCCATATCCTCCTCCTCCCGCTCATCGGGATCATCTTCGTTGTGGAGACGGGTTCGGTGATCTTGCAGGTGGCGAGCATGAAGCTTACCGGTCGTCGCCTCTTCCTCTTCACCCCAATCCATCATCACTTTGAGCGACTCGGATGGGCGGAGACGCAGATCACCTTCCGCTTCTGGGTGATCGGCGCGATCGGCGGAATCCTTGGGATCGTAACCTTCCTCGTCACGCGCGGCGTGGGGATCTAGCGATGCCCGCCTCGCTCTCACTTGCTGATCTTGAACCCAGTGCCGTTGCACGGGGGAGCCTCCGCAACGCGAACGTGGTTGTGCTCGGCGCTGGACGAACAGGTCAGGCGGTCGCCGCCTTTGCGGCTGCGCATGGCGCGCACGTAACCCTTCATGACAGTGCCGAAGCGAACACACTGTCCTCCGCAGTCGACAAGTTCTCCGATGGGAGCGTGGCACTGGCGTTCGGAGCAACCGCCGATCTTGCTCCACTGTTGGCAACCGCAGATCTTGTGGTGCACAGTCCTGCAGTGACGCTCGGCTTTCCGACCGTCAAGCCGCACGTCGCCGAACCCCTTGCGGAGTACGCGGAACGAGCCATTGGGCCGACTGCAGATCCTGCACTCAAAGGTCCGATCCTGATCAGCGAGCCCGAGTGGACCATTCGCCTTCTAGGTGCTCGGTGGCGAGTTGGCATCACGGGGACAAAGGGGAAGACCACGACGAGCAACCTGATCGCACAGATCCTCGCGGCGGACACCGCCCATCCGGCAGAGCTCGGTGGGAACAACGGGGTTCCCCTCATTGGAAAGGCGATGGATCTCTCGCGCGACGCGCGCGTTGTCCTTGAGCTCTCAGAGCTGCAGCTCCCCTCGCTGCACAGCAACGTTGACGTTGCTGTGTACACCAACATCACCGTCGATCATCTTGATCGGCACGGCACCGTGGACGGCTATCGTAAGGTGAAGCGGATCCTCGCCGATCGTGTCGCCGAAGGTGGCCTGCTGATCGTTAACCTTGACGACCCCGTCACCGCGTCGCTGGTTGGGATCGGTCGTGTGACCACCATTGGATATCGCAGAGAGCGCCCCGTCCCTGGGGGAGTCGGCGTCGTTGATGGGTGGATCGTTGCAGCGGGGGTACCGCGCTCTGCACGTTGCGGAGGAGGGATCGCCGCCACTGGGCCGGGTGGTCGGATCCTGCCAGTGGACGAAATTGCACTTCCCGGCGAGCACAGCATCAGCAATGTTCTCGCAGCTGTGAGTGTCGGCTTGGTTGCAGGCATTGCACCGGATGCCATTCGTTCGACGGTCGCCGCATTCAGCGGTGTCCCGCACCGCCTTGAAACGATCGCAGTCCTTGACGGCATCCGCTATGTGAACGATGCGCAGGCAACGCAACCGGACGCAGTCGCCGCCGCCGTCTCAAGCTTTCGGAAGCCGCTGGTGTTACTCGCGGGAGGTCGGAGTAAGGGCTTGGACCTCCGCGATCTCGGACCGATCGTCGCGCGCCAGTGCAGTGGGGCAATACTGTTCGGTGAACTTGCGGATGAGCTTGAGGCTATGTTTCGCGCATCCGGCATGACCGAGATTGACCGGGCTTCGAGCATCCCAGATGCGGTCGCGCGAGGCGGGGCGCTCGCTCGGAAGATCCTAGCCACGACCGAGGTGAGTCCCAACGCAACGCCTCATGAGAGTGAGGCGCGCGCAACAGTCCTATTGAGTCCGATCGGATCTTCATTTGACATGTTCAACAATCCATTCGGCGCACGCGGGGAAGCGTTTCGTGAAGCGGTTCACGCCCTCCCTGCAGTGGAGCGCCGATGAGTCGCATTGTTCGCCGAGTTGCAGGGACGCCTCTTGACGGTGTGCGGCTCGCGCCCAGACGCCGCTCTAACTTCTCGCCACGGCGGGCTGTCGCGTCCATCCTGCAGGTGAAGCGTCCGCCGGAAGACCCTTGGATCCTCCTCCCCGCGCTCCTCCTTGTTGGCCTCGGCGTCCTGATGGTCTTCTCTTCGTCTGCACTCAATTCACTCATCAGCACCGATGACGCATACGGCATGGGGATGCGGCAGCTCCTCTTTGCCGCCATGGGCGTCGGGGCACTCGCGATCCTTTCGAGCATCGACTATCGGCGTTGGCGGCCGTTTGCGACCCCAGTACTCATTGGATCTCTCGCCCTTCTCGTTCTTGTGCTGATTCCTGGCGTTCCAACGGAGCAAGGGCTCAGGCGATCGCTCTCGGTTGGTCCGATCAGCATTCATGCGGCGGAACTCGCGAAGCTTGCGCTGATCCTCTGCCTCGCCAACTTCTTCGCGAATCGAGGACACCTTATGGCTCAACAGGAAACCCTTTACCCGGCGCTGGCCGCGATCGGCGTTACGTTTCTCTTAGTGCTGGTCGCCCCTGACCTTGGGACGGCAACAGTTGTCGCTGGGATCGGGTTCGCCCTCTTCTTCACGGCCGGGGCACCCCTGCGCTGGGTGTTTGGCACAGCACTGATGGCGGCGGCGGTCAGCGTGATCGGAATCTCGTCCCGAAGCTACCAGGCGGCGCGGTTGAACAACTGGCTGGACCCGTTCAGCGACCCGACAGGCGGCTCCTATCAGACGCTCCAAGGGTTGATCGCGATCGCGACTGGTGGAATCTTTGGCACCGGCATTGGGACCTCGCAGCAGCCGGGAGGAGTGATCATCCCGTATGCGTGGAATGACTACATCTTTGCGGTGGTTGGTGAGGAGTTCGGTTTCTTGGGCGCGGTGGTCGTGATCGGCGCATTCATCGCGATTGCTCTTCGAGGTCTACGGGTCGCACGACGCGCGCCGGACACCTTCGGAGCACTTCTGGCAACTGGGATCGTGGTCTGGATTTGCGGACAAGCATTCCTGAATATTGGCGTTGTTCTCGCCATTCTTCCTGTAACTGGGATCCCGCTGCCACTGCTCTCACAGGGCGGATCGTCACTCTTTGTCTTGATGTGCGCCATTGGACTGCTCCTCTCAGTCTCGCGTGAGACGATGGGGGCTCAAGAGATCGGAGGGATCAATGCGCGTGGTGATCGCGGGAGGCGGTACGGGGGGACACCTCTTTCCGGGCCTCGCCGTAGCTCGTACGCTCCAACGTCAACGACCAGACGCTGAGATTCATTGGCTCGGAGGCCAGCGCGGCATTGAACGCGAGATCATCCCGATCGAGGGATACCCACTGACGCTCCTCGCCGCCCCAAGCCTACGTGTGAGTGCGGCTGGTCTTCTGGCGAACCTTCGTGACGCCGTTGCCCTTGCGCGTTCAATCCCACAAGCAATCCGGTACTTGCGCCGCGTTCGACCGGATGTCCTCTTCTCAACTGGTGGCTACATTGCGATCCCTGCGCTGCTCGCCGCAGCAGTGACAAAGACGCCGAGCCTGATCTGGGAGGGGAATGTGCAGGCGGGGCGAAGTAATCGTCTCGTTGCACCGCTCGCCTCTGCGCGCGCCATTGCGTGGCCCTCCACCGCAGAGAAGGCACCATGGAACCGGCCCAACACGTACGTGACTGGAACACCAGTGCGGAGCTTTGAAGGGCGTGATCGGAGCGCCGCGCGCGGCCGACTCGGCATCACTCCACATGCACCGCTCCTTCTCGTATTCGGTGGCTCGCAGCGTGTGTTGCGGTTTGAAGCCGCACTCGCAGGCTCCCTCCCCGAACTACTCGGTCAGTGGCAGGTGTTGCATGTTGCGGCAGACGGACTCGATCGTGCCGAAGCGATTCGTGCGACACTCCCTAAGGCGCTGCATTCGCGCTATACGCCCGTGCGCTTTCTCCATGGTGGTGCAATGGAGGATGCCCTCATCTCGGCAGATCTGCTGCTCGGCCGCGCTGGTGCATCAACACTTGCGGAGGCGGCGGCACTTGGCCTCCCGTCCATCATCGTGCCGTATCCGTATGCGGGTGGCCACCAGCGTGCGAACGCAAAAGAACTCGCAGCGGTGGGTGGAGCGATCGTGATTGATGACGCTGCGCTCACTCCTGAACTCCTTCAACGAGAGGTGGCGCAGATGTCCGAAGCCGCCGCTCGTCAACGAGTCGGGGCGGCTGCGGCGTCGCTTGCGAGGCCAGGGTCCGCTGAGGAGATTGCGGAGATCTTGCTGCGCCTCGGGAGGTGTGGATGACCGAAACAACGTGGGGCGCGAGAGACGAGGCCGCACGGGAGCTTGAGCGAAGACTAGGACTACGTGCAGAGCGCGACGCGCTCCTTGCTGAGCACACGACGATGCGCGTTGGCGGGCCGGCGGATCTTCTGATCACGGTGCGCGATCGATTCACACTCCGCGGGGTGGTTCGCCTTGCTCAGAGTAAGGGGTGGCCACTCAGGGTTCTCGGACGTGGAAGCAACGTGGTTGTCAGCGACGCTGGGATCCGAGGAATCGTTTTGCTGAACCGAAGTGCCGGCGTCACGATTGACGCAGGTGCGGGAACCATCAACGCCGACTCTGGGCTTTCCATGGCCAAGCTCTCTACGCTCGCCGCTGACGCGGGCCTCACCGGTGCCGAGTTTGCACTGGCGATTCCAGGAAATCTTGGGGGTGCAATCTGGGCCAACGCGGGTGCGCATGGCGGTGAGATGTCACAGATTCTCCAGCGGGTCGCAATCATGAGGCCAGACGGAGGTGAAGAGGAGCTCACTCCGGATACTCTCAACCTTTCGTATCGACACTCACGTTTCAAAGAGGAGGTTGGGCGTGGAGAGGTGGTCCTTGGTGCCACCATGCTGCTACACGCTGGTGAGCCGACGGAGATCAAGGCACGCCTCGAAGAGATTCGGCGCTGGCGTCGTGAGCATCAACCGCTCGGCATCCCGAGCGCGGGGAGTGTCTTCCGCAATCCGCCAGTGGGACCGAGCGCGGGCGCGCTGATTGAGGCGGCCGGCCTCAAGGGCCGTACGATCGGCGGGGCTGAGGTTTCGACGATGCATGCCAACTGGATTCTGAATCGGGGCGGGGCCACCGCTGCGGCGATTCGTGAGCTGCACGACCTCTGCATTCGTGAGGTCGAGCAACACGCGGGGCTAACCCTGGAGTCGGAGATTCAGTTCATTGGTGAGGAGCCTGCATGAGCGCGCGCGAAACGTTTCCGCAAGTCGTGATCTTGTACGGAGGCCTGAGTGCCGAAGCGGAGATCTCAGTCATCTCTGGAAGCGCGATTGCGTCAGCCCTCATGGAGGAGGGCCTGTCAGTTGATCAGCTGCTGATCACGCGCGAGGGTCTCGCCGCGCTGCTGCCCGAGGGCCACCTTCGAGGTGAGCGCCTCCCGAGCGAGTACACAACGGAGCGTCGCGCAGCGTCGCTGACGGAAGCGCCGCTTCGCCCACTAGCCGAACTTCTGACTGAGGTGCTGCATGAACAGCCAGATGCCGTGTACATTCCCGCGCTTCACGGTCCTGGTGATGAGTCCGGAGCCGTTCAGGAGGCGCTTGCCGCTGCCGGCGTAGCCTACGTTGGTGCCGCACCTACCGCCGCTCGCCTCGGCATGGAGAAGGATGCGTTCAAACGTCTCGCGAGCACACTCAACGTGCCCACACTTCCGCACTCCATCGTCACGGCCGAGGAGTGGACGAACAACCGAGAGGCAGCTCTCTCACGAATCGCAGAATTTGCCGCTCGTGAGAGTGAGGGGGGTGCCCTGATCGGAAAACCTGCGGCCCACGGCTCGTCGATTGGCATGCGCATCGCGCGTAGCCGAGAGGAGTGGGTGGCGGCCGTTGACCTCGCGCTGCAGTTCGGAGCGCGTGCACTTCTCGAACCCTACCTGAACCATCCGAGAGAGCTTGAGATTGCGCTCCTTGAATCTCCCGATGGTTCGGTGCGTGCGTTTGGTCCTGGCGAAGTGTTCCCTGGTCGTGAGTTTTACGACTATGACGCGAAGTATGCGAACGGTGTCTCACGGACGACGGTTAGCCCAGAGATCAGTGACGCGCTTCGGAGCGACTTGCATAGCTCGGCGATCACTCTCTTCCGAGGATTTGGTGGTCGAGGCCTCGCGCGGATGGACTTCTTGATGCGTTCGTCAGGAGCACACAGTGGGGACTGGTACATCTCGGAGGTGAATACCTTCCCAGGATTCACCCCGATCTCGCTCTTTCCAGCACTGATTACCGCGTCGGGGATGAGCTTTGCCGATCTATCACTGCATCTTGTGCGCACTGCACTCGCGCAGCGGCAGGCCGGGAGATGAGCGAACGCAGCAAGAAGGGGCGCCGACCAACGAGTGGCGCGCGTCCATTCGCCCCTGGCGAAGCTCCGTTCGGCGTTCGACCTGGACTCGGTGGGCAGCGTCGGAGGGCGGGGGCGGATGCTGGAGTGCGGTTGCTGGAGCGGCGCGAAAAGGGCTCCACGTCACCGAGGCAACGTTCCGACCGACGCCGCAGGCTTCGACCTGAATCGATCGCGCTGCTCCGGCGCCTCAGCCTTGTGCTCCTCCTGGCGACGGCGCTCGTGGCCCCACCCGCACTTGCTGCCAGCGGTCGCCTCGTCGTTGATGAGGTGAAGATCACAGGCCTTGCGATGCTCAATGAAGAGGCGATCTCCGAACTTGCAGGCATCAGTGTGGGGGAGAACCTTCTCGGAATAGATCTCCTCGCGACCGAGCGCGCCATTGAGTCACTTCCGTTTGTGGCGCGTGCTCAGGCCCGCATCGGCATTCCTGGCAATCTACGGATTGAGGTTCGAGAGACCCCGCTCCTGCTGCGCTGGCAACGGGGGAGCGAGACCCTTCTAGTGAGTGGCTCGGGTCGGATCCTTGGATCGATCAACTCACCACTCCTCTCCGCGCGCGGTGCAGCGGCCGCCGCCACCCTCCCACTTGTTGTGGACGCGACGACCGATCCGTTTGTTGAAGTCGGCGAGGAGATCAGTCCTGCCGATCTCGATATCGTCACGCGGCTCGCGTCGCTCACCCCAGCGGATCTAGGGAGTAGCGCACTTCAGCTCACGATTCAACGCGACCCGCAGTACGGCTATCTGCTCCAAGGGGTTGGAGAGGGCTTTACCTGGAACGCCGTCTTCGGCATCTATTCAGCAACCATCCGACCAGTCGAGATGCTTCCAGCGCAGGTGCGCCTCCTCCGCAGCCTTCTCGCGAAGCGGGAGCGGGACGTGGGATGGGTAATCCTGGCTGACGGTCAGGCTGGAACCTTCACGGATCCAGGGGTGCGACCACCTCCGCCGCCCTCCCCATCCGTATCGCCGAGCCCGATCCTCCCGTGACCGCGCATCGCCGCCACCTCCATCACACCGCTATGATCAGCGCAACGAGGTCGGCACAATGAGTGGGGGTGGACGTATGGATGAGCGCTACGCGACGATTGCCGTAATCGACATCGGCACCTCAAAGGTGAGCTGCGGCATTGCCCACATTGGCGGAGACGGCGGCTCAATCACCGTCGTTGGTAAGGGGACCGCGGTTAACACTGGCATGCGTAAGGGCGTGGTCACGGACATCGAAAAGACCGGTGCCGCAATCAAGGCTGCGGTTGATGCAGCGGAGCGACTCTCTGGTTACCACATTGAACACGCGACCATCTCGGTATCGGGTAGCCATGTGGAGGGACAGAACTCCAGTGGGCAGGTCGCCGTTTCAAATCCAGATCGAGAGATCCGTGATGACGACGTCGATCGTGTCCTTGAGGTCTGTCGCGCCGTCCAGGTTCCAGGATCACGCATGCTGCTGCATGTGCTTCCCTCCTCGTACATTGTTGATGGTCAAGAGGGGATTCAACAGCCACGCGGCATGGTCGCCTTCCGTCTTGAAGCGCGCGCCCACCTGATCACGGCTGGCGCAACCGCTATCCAGAACCTGGAGAAATGCGTGCAAGCGGCGGGCATCGCCGTTGATGACTATGTACCGTCCTCTCTCGCCGCGTCCGAGTTGACGCTCACAGACACAGAGCGTGAGCTAGGAACGGTGCTTGTGGACATTGGCGCAGAGACGTGTGACATTGCGATCTTCCACAACAATGCTGTTGTGCACAGCGCCGTCCTGCCGATCGGCGCCGCCTTTGTGACACGCGACGTTGCGATTGGCCTCAAGACGAGCATCGCCGCCGCCGAAGAGTTGAAGGTCAACTACGGAACCTGCGATCTGCGCACCGTGAGCGTGAGCGAGCAGTACACTGTGCCAAACGAGCCGGGTGGACGCCGAATTGAGCGCATCGAGCTCGCGCGCATCATTGAATCGCGCATGAGTGAGATGTTTGAGCTCATCGCTGGCGTGATTGCCGTCGCAGGGCCCGAGGCGACCAGCGCTGGTGTCGTTCTGACGGGTGGCGGCTCTCAGCTCGACGGGATTACGACGCTCGCGCGAGACATCCTGAAGGCCCCCGTCCGTGTTGCAGCTCCGGATGGGCCGCTGCTTGGCATCCTTGATGACTTCCAAGGTCCATCAAGTGCCGCGACCCTCGGACTCTTCTCATGGGTTGCACGAAGCATGGGCGAGATCGGTATTGCCGACGAGCCACAGGCCGGACTTGGCGGTCGGATCGCGGGCGGCTTCAAGGGCCTCCTCTCTCGCCTCCGCGGTTGACCCTTTCCAAACTGCCGCGGACCCCTCCCCGGAGCGCGACGAGGACAGACCGCGGTATGCCCTTCTAGTTCCCTGAGGACGCTGCTACACTTCGGCAAGCCGACGGGAGGGCGGTCGAGACTTCAGGGGAGACCCTGTTGCGCGGTCGACGTTCGGCAGTAAGCGGAGGGAGAGGCCGATGGCTTCGCAGACTGAAAACTTTGCGATGATCCGCGTTGTTGGCGTCGGCGGCGCGGGCTCCAATGCGGTGAACCGCATGATCCGCGCGGAGCTGCTCGGCGTTGAATTCATTGCGGTCAACACCGATGCGCAGGCGCTCGTAAAATCTCACGCCCCCACCCGCATCCGCATTGGTGATGCGATCTCTCGTGGCCTCGGCGCTGGCGGCGACTCCGCAGTTGGCGAGCGCGCAGCACATGAAGACCTAGAGAACCTCCGCAAGGCGCTTGACGGATCCGACCTAGTCTTTGTCACTGCAGGAATGGGGGGTGGTACCGGTTCTGGAGCGGCCCCAGTCGTAGCAAAAGTTGCCAAGGACCTCGGCGCGCTGACGATCGGCATCGTTACCAAGCCGTTCGAGTTTGAAGGGAAGCGACGCGCGGCCGTTGCCCATGCCGCGGCGGAAGAGCTGCGCAAGCACGTTGACACCCTCATTGTCATCCCAAATGAGCGACTTCTC
>CAXRAV010000134.1:0-2826 GCA_964228585.1 Candidatus Limnocylindrus sp.
TCCACCTCTTCGGGCTTGGCGACCTTCCATGCCGGGAGCCCGTATGCCTCGCAGAGTTTCAGATAGTCGGGTCCGGCAAGTTGTTCAGAGTGGTAGTTGCCGGCATAGACGATCTCCTGCCACTGGCGGATCATGCCGAGCTTCTTGTTGTCCATCAGCGCAATCTTCACAGGGATGCGCTCCTGCACGATGGTGGCCAACTCTTGCAGTGTCATTTGGAAACCACCATCACCCGCGATCGCCCACGAGGTCTTCTCTGGTGTGCCGATCGCCGCACCCATTGCGGCGGGGAGGGCGAAGCCCATCGTGCCGAGGCCACCCGATGAGAGGTGCGAATTTGCACGCTTGAAGCCACCGTATCGCGCCACCCACATCTGGTTCTGGCCCACATCAGCGGTCAGGTTTGCGTCGTAGCCAGACCCTGCAGCGATGCGCTCCACCACAAAATCGGCGGAGAGCACGCCATCACGCCAGCCACCAGAGCCGTGCCAGGCGGAGCTCTCGCTCTCCTTGCGCCATGCGGCGAGTTCCGTGAAATATTCGGCGCGTGCGGCAGGCTCGACCCGCTGTGTCACTGGAAGCAGCGCCTCGAGCACGCGCTTCGCGTCACCCACGATTGGGATATCTGCAACGACATTCTTCCCGATCTCGGCGGGATCAATATCAATGTGCACGATCTTTGCGGATGGGGCAAAGGTGCGCACATTGCCGGTGACGCGATCGTCATAGCGCATGCCAATCCCAATCAGCAGGTCAGACGACTGGATGGCGCGGTTCACATGCTTCCATCCGTGCATCCCCATGTATCCGTATGCGAGTGGATCACTCTCATCCACCACACCAATGCCAAGCAGCGTCCAAGCAATCGGAATCTGCGCCTGACGCGCAAGTTCGAGCAGCTCGCGCTCTCCCTGTGCGATGAGCACACCGTGTCCGGCGAGGATGAGCGGTCGCTTGGCGGCAGCTATCGCTTCGGCGAGAAGTTTGATCTGCCGCGCATTTCCATCCAACTTCGGTCGGTATCCAGGGAGGCCCGCCTCCACCTCACCTTGCGTCGGGTGCGGCGCGTTCGTCTCGCCCATCAGCGCATCTTTCGTGATGTCCACGTGCACGGGACCAGGGCGACCGCTGCGCGCAATATGGAACGCTTCTGCAATGACGTGCGGGATCTCATCCGCACTACGCACGAGATAGTTGTGCTTTGTCATCGGGAGCGTGATGCCCGTGATATCAATCTCCTGGAAGGCATCTTTCCCGAGCAAGACGCCAGGAACGTTGCCGGTGATCGCGACCACGGGAACGGAGTCGAGCATGGAGGTGCCGATCCCGGTCACAAGATTTGTCGCACCCGGACCCGACGTTCCAAGACAGACGCCGACCTTCCCCGATGCGCGCGCGTATCCATCAGCGGCATGCGCCGCGGCCTGTTCGTGTCGGACGAGAATGTGACGCAGCCCAGGATGGTCTACGAGCACGTCGTAGAGAGGAAGGATTACGCCACCCGGATACCCCCAGATGGACGTGCTCCCCTGAAGGAGAAGTGCTTCGCAGAGTGCATCGGCACCGATCCGTGGACGTGGCCCGCCACGACGCTCAATGCGCGCATCGCGCAGCATCTCTTTGCGCGCACGCTCCGAGGCGAGTGCCGCGGTTGATCCCGCACCTGGCACGTGCTTCGCTTGCGTCATCTCAACTCCTCTCTATGAACACGAAACCCCCGCCTTTCTGGCGGGGGTTCTGAGTTCCCTTCGGTGCGTCTTTCGCGCTACCCGTTGGTCTCCTCAGCCCCGCCTGGGCTGAATAAGGAGCTCGACGAGCGCAATCTCGCTGCCGAGCGCCAAATCAAGGCGTACGAAACCGGCGCCTGCGGGTACAACCGTGAGTGCGCGGTTCGTCTTCATTAGGTGTGCAGCCTACCAGAGGGGTGCACGGTGAGGCTAGTACGCGCCCCCGCCGACGACAGCGAGGGCGGCGTGAAGCCGCTCGCCGATCGCGCTGGCACTGCGCGGGTCCGCCCCAGCCAGGAGCCGCTCCCCCACACCGAACCCAGCGGCCCCCGCGGCGACGAGTGCAGGGATCTCATCCAGCGACACGTTGGTGGGGATGATCCGTGAGGAGGGTTTCGTCGCAAGGTAGGAGCGAAGGAAGGCAGGGGCGTTGATCGCCAGCGCAGGGAAGAGCTTCACCTGCGTCGCCCCCGAACGCTCTGCGAGTGCGATCTCCGTGGGGGTAAATGCGCCGGGGAGCCAGTCGACGCCCGCTGCAGCGCACGTGCTTCCTGTGGCCGGATCTGTGATCGGCGAAACGACGATCCGGGCGCCCGCGTCGCAGGCACGCTGAGCAGTCGTCGCGTCGAATACGGTCCCCACGCCAACAGCTAGCTGCGGATGTGAACTGGCAAGTCGAGCGATTGCGTCGAATGCCGCTCGCTCGGATCCGTCCCCGCGGAGGAGCAGCTCGAGCGCCAACACGCCGTTATCAATGCACGCGTCAGCCCACGCGTTCACCACACTGCTCTCCAAGGGACTGATTGCGGGGAGTAGTCGGGTTTGCGCGAGAACGGTCAGCGGATTGAGGGCGTCTGGTTGCGTGGTCATGGTGGGATTCTCGCACGCCCCTGCCTCACTGTGGCGCCGCGCCGCTCTGGTACGCTCGGCGCATGGCGAAGACAATCGTCCAGAAGATCTGGGATCAGCATGTGGTGAGCCAAGACGAGGGGGCGCCCGCCATCCTCGCGATCGACCTGCACCTGATCCACGAGGTGACCAGCCCGCAGGCATTCACCGGGCTCCGGACGCGCGGCTTGACGGTGCGTCGCCCAGACAA
>CAXRAV010000135.1:0-2433 GCA_964228585.1 Candidatus Limnocylindrus sp.
CGCATGGTGCGCGCGGCTTCCTCGTTGACGCGGTCTGTCCGAACCACTCGCGCACGGATATGGGAGGACCGGATGCGCCGCTCTCTGCCGCTGAGGGTGCATCAACGGCGATCTGGCTCGCGACCCGTCCTTTTGACGCGAGCAGCAGCGACGATCAAGTGAGGCTGACCGGTCTGCTCTGGGAGGAGCGACAGGTCGTACCCTGGTGAATGTCGCGTCGCTCAGTCGGCGTAGCGTCAACTAGCTAGTAGCAAGTGCCGAGGAACCTGTTGTTCGGCGCCCCCTAGTCCTCTAAGGTCACGGAATGAGTCGAGAGCCACTTCGAATTGGCATCCAGCTCCCCGAGGTTGAGCGAATCGTCCGCTGGCCGGAACTGCGGGCGATCGCGGTTGCGGCAGAAGCGGCAGGCTTCGACTCGCTCTGGGTGGGTGACCACCTTCTTTACCGTAACGATGGTCGTCCCGAACGTGGACCGCACGAGTGCTGGTCGACGCTCGCAGCGGTCGCCGCCGTCACTACGCGGGTAGAGATCGGGCCACTGGTTGCGTGCGCTTCGTTCCACCCGCCCGCGGTCCTCGCGAAGCAGGCGGCTGCAGTTCAGGAGATTTCGGGTGGCCGGTTGATGCTCGGCCTCGGTGCTGGGTGGAACGAGCCCGACTACACCGCCTTTGGGCTCGCATTTGATCACCGAGTGAGCCGCTTCTGCGAGGCTTTCCAGATCATCGCGCCGCTCGTGCGAGGCGAACGGGTGACGTTCCATGGCGAGTACTTCAGCGTCGAAGACTCCGTGCTCCTCCCGCCGCTGCAGAAGCCGATTCCACTGATGATTGGGAGCAACGGTCCGCGAATGCTCGCTGCCACACTGCGCGAGGTGGCCGCGTGGAACACCTGGTACGCGAGCTACGGCAATGACCCCGCCAAACTCGGCGTGCTCATCCCAGAGATCGAAGCGGCAGCGCGCGCGGTCGGGCGCGACCCACGCACCCTTCGCCGCAGCGTCTGCGTGCTGGTACGCACGGATCCTGCATCAACGGAGCGTCCGCTCGGAGAGGAGCTCCCCCCTATAGAAGGGAGTGCGAGCGAAATTGTTGCTCAGCTTGCGAGGTTTGCCGCCGCCGGCGCAGACGAGATCATCGTGATCGCCAATCCGATCAATGAGCGCTCCGTTAGGGAGATTGGCGCGTTGCTCCCTGAACTGCGAAACGCCGTCAGGTGAATTCGACGTACCGTATAGTGCACTGATGACTCGACGAGTGGTTATCCACATCGGGCCCCCGAAGACTGGGTCAACGACGTTGCAAGACGCTCTGCATCACAACCGTGACAACCTTAAACTGGCGGGGATTCGATATGCGGGCAGCGGGATGCAGTCCTCCGCTGCAGCGATGTGGGCAACAAGACGGAAAGAGCGGACTACGGGTCGTCAGGTGCCGGCGTCGGCGTGGAAGCAGCTCCTTAGGGAGATCAACGATTCGATGGAATCCACCGTAGTCGTCTCAAGCGAATGGTTCGCAGCAGCCACTCCAGCACAAATTAGGATGATCGCCCGAGAGTTGCCTGGTGCCGAGCACCACATTGTGATTGCACTGCGGTCCCTTGACAGGATACTGCCATCTCGCTGGAGGCAGAACGTCATAGAAGGCGCGACATATTCATTCACAGAGTGGCTGGAGCTGATATTTTCGCCAAGCATCAACTCTTACAGCTCGAGATTCTGGCATCAGCACCGTCACGATGAGCTCGTTCAACGTTGGGGAGAAGTCTTCGGTCAGCGCGCCGTCAGCGCTATCTGCGTCGATGATGCAAATCCTGACCGTCTCCTGCGCCATTTTGAGGCACTCATCGGTGCGCAAGAGGGTGCTCTCGGTACAAGTCGACAAGTGCGGAATGTTTCACTTGACGGAGTGACTGTGGAGGGCATTCGGCGTTTCAACGTGTTGGCTGAAGAGCATGCGGTGCCACCCGAACTCAGATACCTCGCAGTGACCCGCGGTGCGGTCCCTCAAATTGAGCAGCATGTTCAGTCTGATGGTCCTACTACTGGCCGAGTTCCATCACAGTATGCTGACCGCTGTGTTGCCGAGTCAACGCGGATCGTTGAAGGGCTTCGAACTTCTGGAGCAACAATTCTTGGCGACTTAGACGCTCTGGTCGTAGACAGAAACAGGTTTGATCAAGTCAGCCAATCTGCAAGCAAAGACGACGAGCGACGCTCGAACATCCTCGCGCACGCGTTATATGGCCAGCTGCGCGCGCTTGGACTGATTTCACTTAAGGACAACCCTCATGAAGGCTATGTGCCAGGTGTCATGGATGGCTTCGGTTCTCTAAGAGAGACCACGCCTCAAGACCAAGCGAAGCACCTTGCGGCAGCGGTCCGTTCTGCGCGCCTTGGGTTGCGCACGCTGGTGCTTCTGGCCCTCGATCTGCTTG
>CAXRAV010000136.1:0-3145 GCA_964228585.1 Candidatus Limnocylindrus sp.
CCACGCGTCGCGCGTGGCCTCCCAGGTCTTCGGGAAGGCAACCACCTCAATACTCCCTGTCAAATCTTCAATGGTGAGGATTCCCATCGCCGCCCCCGCCTTCGTCACCAGCGTTCGAACGTTCGTCACGATTGCACCGAGCGTCACACGCTCCTCACTGGCAGGTGAATCATCAGAGAAGTCGCCCACGAAGGCGGTGACATGCGGAGCGAGGAGTGGCGCGAGTGAATTCATTGGATGGTCGGAGAGGTAGACGCCAAGAAGCTCCCGCTCCCACCGGAGCCGCTCGCGCGTTGGTGCCTCCACGACATGAGGCAGCGTTGGGGCCAGCGAGAGCGCGAGGCCGGGAGCCGAGTCAAAGAGTGAGACCTGCCCTGCGGCTCGCTCGCGTTGCGCGCTTGATCCGGCCGAGAGCACATCATCGAGTGCCAGCAGGATCTGGGCTGGATGGCCAAACTTCTGCAGGGCTCCAACCTTTGCGAGCGCCTCAAAGACGCGCTTGTTCGCAAGTCGAAGATCAATCCGTTCGCACAAGTTTTGCAGGCTACTGAAGTCACCGTCGCGCGTGCGCGCCGCCACGATGGATTCCGCCGCCCCAGCACCAACATTCTTGACCGCAAGGAGACCGAATCGAATCGCGCCCCCCTCTGGTTCAAAGTCGAGTTGCGAGCGTTCAACATCAGGCGGGAGAATTGCAATACCGAGCCTGCGGCACTCTGCAATTGCCGTGGCGACCTTGTCTTCCTTGTTGCGGAAGGCATTGAGCACACTCGTCATGTACTCAACGGTGTAATTCGCCTTCAAGTACGCCGTTTGGTAGGCAATGAGGCCGTAACAGGTGGCGTGCGCCTTGTTGAACCCGTAGTTTGCAAACGGCTCAAATGCCTGGAATACCTGCTCGATCACGCTCGGGGCCACGCCACGCCCTGCTGCGCTCGTGATGAACTCCTGCTTGAGCCCGGCGAGCACGTCCTCTTTCTTCTTCCGCACCGCATACCCCAAGGTGTCAGCCTTCGGCCCCGAGAAGCCACCGAGTGCCGATGCAGCCGCCATGATGTCTTCCTGGTACACGAACACGCCGTACGTGCGCTTCAGGAATGGCTCAAGAAGCGGGTGTAGATAGGTGACCGCCTCTGTTCCGTGCTTGCGACGAATATACGAGGGGATGTTCGCCATGGGTCCAGGTCGATACAGCGCAACCATCGCGGCGAGATCGAACACGCTCGTTGGACGAAGCTCCTTGATGTAGCGGCGCATTCCAGCGGATTCAAGCTGGAAGATCCCGCTCGTTTCGCCTGAGGCCAGGAGTGCGAAGGTCTTCGCGTCATCGAGCGGGATCGTGTCAAGGTCGATCGCCACCCCGTAGGTTGCCTTGATGCGATCAACCGCCGTACGAAGGATGGTGAGGTTCGCCAGGCCAAGGAAGTCAAACTTGAGGAGGCCGAGCGCCTCCACACCGTGCATCTCGATCTGTGTCATGACGCCGTCCGAGTTGGTGGCGCGCTGCAGCGCCATGATCTCTGTGAGCGGCTCGCGACTGATCACCACGCCGGCCGCATGCGTTGAGGCATTCCGCACCACCCCCTCAAGCTGCTCGGCGAGTCCGACGAGTGGGGCGTAGTCCGGGCTCTCCGCGAGCGCCTTGAATTCGGGGTCCTTGCGAGCCTGAGCGAGCGTGGTACCCAGCTTCTCCGGAACCGCCTTTGCAAGGCGATCAACATCGCTGTAGCTCTTCCCAAGAACGCGTCCTACATCACGAATCGCCGCACGCGCCGCCATGGTCCCGAACGTGATGATCTGGGCGACTTGGCTCTCGCCATACTTCTGCGCAACGTAGCGGATCACCTCTTCTCGTCGTCCATCTTCAAAGTCAATGTCGATATCCGGCATCGTGACGCGGTCTTCGTTCAAGAAGCGTTCGAATGGAAGGTCATAGTGGAGCGGGTCTACGGGGGTGATTCCGAGCGCGTAGGTGACGATCGAGCCTGGGGCACTCCCTCTGCAGGTGGTAGCGATCCCCTGCTCCCGGGCGAATCGAACGAAGTCAGCAACGATCAGGAAGTAGGCGCCATACCCCATCTTCAGGATCACCCCGAGTTCGTACTCCATCCGTTCACGCGCAGCCGTTGAGGCTGTCCCATAACGACGTGCAAGCCCTCGCTCCGCTTCCTTGCGAAGCCAGCTATCGACGCTCTCCCCCTTTGGCACCTCAACGTCGGGCATGCGAAGTTGACCGAGGGCAAGGTTGAAATCGACCGCATCGCTGATCACTCGGGTGTTGCGAAGCAACTCAGGCCGATCAGGGAAGAGCGCAGCCATTTGTGCTGGTGACTTCAGGTAGAATTCGCCGCTATTGAAGCGCATCCGATTCGGAGTTTCCAGATTAGACGCGGTGCCGATGCATAGAAGTACGTCGTGGGCCTCTTGCTGCGTTGCCTTCACGTAGTGGAGGTCGTTCGTCAACACGAGCGGGAGTCCAACTTCGGGGGCGAGCTTGAAGAGCTGCTCGTTCAGTCGCTTCTGTTCCGGGAGGCCGTGATCCTGCACCTCAAGATAGAAGCGGTCCTTCCCAAAGATGTCACCGTAACGCCCAGCGAGTGCGCGGGCGTGTTCCCAGTCATTAACCTCTAGAGCGCGGGCGATCTCACCGTTCAGGCAGCCCGAGAGTCCGATTAGCCCTTCCGAATACTTCGCCAGGTGTTCAAGGTCAATGCGCGGCTTGTAGTACATGCCGTCAAGGTGCGCGTCAGTGACGAGTCGGCAAAGGTTGCGATAGCCGGTTGCGCTCGTGGCGAGCAAGACGAGGTGGAAGGGCTGCTGGTCAGCCTTCCCCTCCTTGTCGCCCATGCCGCGACGCGCAACGTACGTCTCCACACCGATGATCGGCTTGATCCCGCGTTTCGTCGCCGCCTGGACAAACTGCACGGTTCCGTAGAGAGCACCGTGATCGGTAATCGCAATGGAGTCCATGCCGAGCGCCTTCGTCTCGTCCATGAGCGCATCGATCTTGCTCATGCCGTCGAGCAGGCTGAACTCGGTGTGGACGTGGAGATGGGTGAAGTCGGGCTTCTTGCTCACGGAGGGAGTCTACCGAGCGAGTAGGATTAGCCGATGGATGAGCACGAACGCACGAGGATCAGGGCGG
>CAXRAV010000137.1:0-2022 GCA_964228585.1 Candidatus Limnocylindrus sp.
CTGCCGATCGGGCGCTTCGGATCTTTCAGTCCGGCGCGGGCGCGGCGAACCGCACGGCTGAGGGTGCCGATCGCCTGCTCTTGGCCGATCACTCGACCGCCAAGCACCTCCTCCATCTTGAGGAGGCGTGCCGTCTCTGCCTCTGCGAGTCGCATCACTGGGATCCCGGTCCACATGGCAACCACCGCGGCGACCTCTTCGTCGGTCACCTCTGGTCGGTCGTCTGGGCGGTTCGCGATCTGAGGCGCCACGAGCGCACCGGCCGTCTCAGCAGCACCAGTCGCAACAGGAGTGGCGGCACGTGACGCAGCATCAATGATTGGCGCCTGCACCGCGGGATCCGCAGCGTTCGGAGCTGGGAGCGCGATCACACTCGGAGCGGCGACGGTTGCCGGCGGTTCAGCAGACGTAGCACCGGAGCGCGCGGCGCTCGGGGCGACCGCACCAGTCAGGCTTGCGCGCCAGGCGCGGTCAAGCGCTTCAATGCGTCCCTTGAGGCCATCAAGTTGGCTGCGCAGCGTGCCTGCACGGTCGAAGGTGCCCGCCGCGACCGCAGCCTGATGATCGCGCTCAAGGTCATCCGCCTCGCGACGCGCGGCGCGCAGCTCAGGCGGTGGCGAGGCGTGACGCAACATCACGCGACTTGAGGCCTCGTCGATGACGTCGATCGCCTTATCCGGAAGTTGGCGATCGTTGATGTAGCGGATCGAGAGATCAACTGCGGCGCGCAGCGCTTCATCGGTGATCCGAACCTTGTGGTGCGCCTCATATCGCGGACGCAGGCCCTTGAGGATCTCGATCGTCTCTTCCTGTGATGGTTCTGCAACGATCACCTGGGCAAATCGTCGTTCAAGTGCAGGATCTTTCTCCACGTGCTTCCTGTATTCGTCCAGCGTCGTGGCACCAATACACTGAATCTCGCCGCGCGCGAGTGGTGGCTTCAGAATGTTAGCGGCATCAATCGCTCCCTCTGCCGCGCCCGCACCAACGAGCGTGTGCAACTCATCAACAAAGAGGATCGCATCGCGCGACGCGCGCAGCTCTTCAAGAACCTTCTTCAGCCGCTCTTCAAACTCTCCGCGGTACTTGGTTCCAGCAACGAGTGAGCCCATATCTAGCGTCACGACACGCTTGTCCAGTAGCGGTGCAGGGACATCGCCCTTGACGATGCGCTGCGCGAGGCCTTCAGCGATCGCGGTCTTCCCTACGCCAGGCTCGCCGATCAGTGCCGGATTATTCTTGGTTCGGCGGGCAAGGATCTGGATGACTCGCTCAATCTCGCGTTCGCGACCAATGACGGGATCGAGCCGCCCTGCGCGTGCCGCCTCGGTGAGATCAATGCCGAGCGCGTCGAGGGTAGGCGTCTTCGAGGTGCCAGCGCGACGCTCCGCTTGCGGCGAAGCGGGGGCAGATGATTGACTGAGGACGCGCACGACCTCATGACGAACCTTGTCCAGGCTGACCCCAAGCGACTCGAGCACGCCCGAGGCGATCCCACCCTCTTCACGTACGAGTCCGAGCAGCAGGTGCTCCGTACCGATGTAGTTGTGTCCGAGGCGTCGTGCTTCATCAATGGCGAGCTCAATCACTTTCTTGGCGCGTGGAGTGAGCCCAATCTCGCCGAGTACGGGGCGCTCGCCACGTCCGATGATGAACTCCACCGCCTGGCGCACCTTCGCGAGCTCAACATTCAGGTTTTCAAGGACCCTTGCCGCTACACCCTCACCTTCGCGCACCAGGCCAAGGAGGAGGTGCTCTGTGCCGATGTAGTTGTGGTTGAAGCGCTGTGCCTCATCTTGGGCGAGCGTCAGCACCTTCCTGGCGCGGTCGGTGAAGCGATCGAAGCGGTCAGCAGTGGCCATGCGCTCCTCCGATCTCCGCACAAGCGCGCCATCCGCAGCGCTGCAGCACGGATGTGCAGTCTACCACCGCCCGATCACGAGGAGACTGAGCGTGGTGCGGCGAAGTGAGATCGGAAGAGCACACGTCTGAACTCCAGTCCCATCTCATCATCGCGTATGC
>CAXRAV010000138.1:0-3104 GCA_964228585.1 Candidatus Limnocylindrus sp.
CTACGGATGCCGCCCGCCGATTCGCTTCGCGGTCGTAGAGTCCTCATCGTCGACGAGGTCTGGGAGAGCGGACGGACCATGCAAGAGGTCGTCACTGCCGCAGAGGCGGCGGGGGCCAGGGTGCGAACCGCCGTGCTTCACTACAAGCCGGAGCGCAGCGAGGTTGATCGCGCACCCGATCACTTTGCTGACACCGCAACGAGCTGGGTAATCTACCCATACAAGGGGGGCGAGTGAGCAGAAAGAACGGAAGAGGCGTGCTGCTAATCGTCGCAGCGGCCACCAATGCGCTCCTTTCGCTGCTCCTCCTCCTCGCTGGGATCGTCTTGATCGGGGGGCTTGTCTACGCATCTCTCGCTGCAGGCAACGAAAGCTGGGCCTCCCTCGGTGCACGTGCAGCAGCGGAGCTCGGTGAAGAGTTCGTTGGACTCCTTGAACTGTTCGGCATAGACGCCGCAGGGCTCCTCGAAGAGTTCGCCACGTCTCAAGGGCTACCCTCGTTCGATCGCTTCGCGCGCGATCTTCTCGCGGCGCTCTTTGTTGGCGTTGCGCTCTTCATCCCAGCTGGCGTTGCGTCGGGTCTCGCCGCGGCGCGCATCTGGCGACTCACGCCAGCGGCTGAACGCGGCGTGCTTCAGCTCTACGCGCTTCTGCTCACACTCCTCGGGGCCATCGGGTTGCTGATCGCCGCTGCGCCTCATCTGATCTGGGGGTCGGTCCTCGTCGTTGGCTTACTTACACTGCTGGCACTGCGTCGACCGCGCGCGAAGACTCCCCCCTACAGCGTCTAGCTCGCCACGCGGCGAATCCGCAGCGCGAGGCGGACCAGCGGCCCGCGGATCGGATCGAGATCCAGATCGAGCGCCCCAGGGTATGCGTGCACGTCGCCGCCCCAGCCCGCCTTGAAGTGCGCAATCCCAGGAGTGACGAGGCCCCACATGTCATACCAGGAACTCCCTTGGTCGATGGCACGTTCGATCGCAAACGCCTTGAGCGCGTATGGCGCGCGGACCTCGTTCCCACGATTCGTCGCTCCGCCGAACAGTTCGGTGCTCCCACTCTCCGTGCGCACCACCAGAAGCGCACCGAGTAGTTCAGAGGCGCCTTCCGCGCTCGCCCCTTCGGCGATCAAAAGCTCTGCGCGCGGACCAAACGCGCGCATCAGTTGGGCGAATGCTTCGCCACTACGCGACTTACTCCCTGTCCGCTCGCTGATCGCACTCATCACGGCACTCAGTGCAGGGAGCTCATCAACGGTGCCGAGGCGTACCGTCACGCCATCGGTCAGCGCCTGACGCGCGTACTGTCGCCACTTGCTGCGCCAGCCCGCGCGCACTGCGTCCACGCCTCCTGTGAGGGCGATGCGCCGACTCGAGCGCGGCTGGATTGGCGCGGCGAGGTGCAGCCGCGCGCCGATTTTCGTTGCTGCGTTGATCCACGGCGCGCGTAGGGTGGCGGTGAGCGCAGGGTCGGGCTGCACGACGTTGCTCGCTGGGTCAACGACGAGTGAACTTCCAGGCTCAAGGCGGACGAGCGTCACGCCGTCGGCGCGAAGCGCACGCAGTCCGCGCAACAGTTCCACACGTAACGACTCGGCAACGACTGCGTCCGCGCATGCAACGAGTGGTGCGCGTGGCGCATAGGCGAGTCGTCCGAGTGGTCCAGGGAGGCGCTGCAGGAGGAGCTGCGCGCCCGCCCATCCGCCACTCGGATGGAGTGCCACGATTCGATCCGCCCCCCAGCCAGTGAGAGCCTTCGACAGCGCCCAGGCGGCGGTCTGGGTGAACGGAAGTTCGGCGATCTCGCCTGCGGCGTAGGCCCGTTCGAGCCGCGCACCCCACGCCTCTGGCGCTTCGCGAAGGATCACGATCTGGTCACTCATGCGGTAAGGGTACGCGCCCCGCTAGGCTTGTGCGCGTGACGCCAAGGCCACCGCTCCCGCCGATCGCACTCGACCCTGAAGGGGTGGTCTTCGATATGGACGGTGTGCTCTGCGATAGCGAGCCGCTCTGGGCCGACGCGCGGTACGCCGTCGCGGAAGCGCTCGGCAGCAGCATCACGATCGACGACTTCCACGCCTTTTATGGATCCAACACGTTGCAGTGGAGCGCAGGGATGGCGAAGCTCTTCAACTACCCGGATCCCGCGCACGTTGCACGCCTCACCATTGACCACCTGCTCAATGCATACCGAAACGGTGCGGTTCGGCCGATCCCGAGCGGGATCGCCGCACTACATCGCGCAGCGGCGCGTGGACCCGTTGCCGTTGCATCCGGGAGCCCGCGCGAAGTGATCGGCACCGTTCTGGAGATCCTCGGAATCAGCGACGTAGTTCGCGAGTACGTCAGTTGCGACGAAGTTGCCGGCGGCAAGCCGCTCCCCGATGTGTATCTGGAAGCGTGTCGAAGACTCGGGATCACCCCAGAACGTTCCCTCGCGATTGAAGACTCACTCGCAGGCGCGCGGGCAGGCAAGGCGGCGGGGATGACCGTTGTCTTGGTGCCGCTCGAGGGTGCACCGTCGTCAGCCGGCGCAGACGCGTACGCAGATGTGATCCTTACGAGTCTCGATCAGCTTCCTCTCTCCTCGGGTGGCGCGTCGCGATCTGACTAGCTCTTCGCGATGCCAACCTTTGCACCGAGCGCGTCGTTGTAAGGCTCAATCACGTAGCTTCCATCGTCAAAGATGATCACAGGCATTGACTTTGCTCCGGTGAGCTTCTCAATCATCTCCTTCGCAGCTGCATCCGCATCAACGTCCACGTAGGTGTATGGAACGCCGTGCGCGTCTAGGTAGCCCTTGGAGCGCCTGCAGTCGCCGCACCAGTCCGCGCCGTACATCGTGATCTTCTTCTCGTCTGCCATCACACCCTCACTCGCTGCAGCCAGCTGCGCCAGCCCTCAACGAGAGCCTAGCGCGTGCGCCGGTTTGCGTGAGAGGTCGTACGCTACGAGCATGGAAACCGCTCGAATGCTCGGCTTCGCTGCTCTCGTCGCTGCAGAGTGGGTTCGTGGGATCGGCCTGGTTGCAGCAGGAGCTCTCACCTATGGACTGATGGGTGGCGTGATGCCGCCCGCTGGCGGCCTTGATCAACCGGTGGCGAT
>CAXRAV010000139.1:0-3619 GCA_964228585.1 Candidatus Limnocylindrus sp.
ACAGCTCACCGAACTTCGCTGGGGCGCGAAGGTCCGCCGCGCCGCTGCGCCGAGCCAGGAGAAGTTGCTGCCAAACATTCGCAATGTCGTCGCCGTGGCGTCAGGGAAAGGTGGGGTAGGGAAGAGCACCGTCTCTGTGAATCTCGCGGTCGCCCTTGCGCAGAGCGGCGCGCGCGTTGGACTTCTTGATGCAGACATCACGGGACCGAATCTGCCGCAGATGCTCGGCGCAACAGGGACGCCAAAGTCGAGTCCGGGCGGAAAGATTGAACCGATCGAGCGACACGGCGTGAAACTGATCTCCATTCAATTCTTCGTCCCTGAAGGGCAGCCGATCGTCTGGCGCGGGCCGCTGATTGGCGGTGCGATCCAGCAGTTCCTTCGCGATGTTGAGTGGGGCGAACTTGACTACCTTGTGGTTGATCTTCCGCCGGGGACATCCGATGCACAGCTCACGCTTGCGCAGGCGGTACCACTCGCGGGTGCGGTGCTCGTCACGACCCCACAAGATGTTGCCCTCTCTGATGTGACAAAAGCGCTCGCAATGTTCCGTCGCATGAACGTGCCAATCCTTGGAATCGTTGAGAACATGTCTGCATTCGCCTGCCCGCACTGCGGCGAACTGACCGAAATCTTTGGACGTGGTGGCGCGGAGCGGTTGGCTAAAGAAGAGCAGCTTGAGATGCTCGGACGTGTGCCACTTGAGATGGCGGTTCGTCAGGGTGGCGATGCCGGAATTCCCGTGGTTGCACAACGTGAAGCTGGTCCAGCGGCGGCCGCGCTGAAGTTGGTTGCAGGTGCGGTGGCGGCGCGCCTCTCCGTTCGCGCAGCGAGCGAAAGTGGCACCACACTGACGATCGCCTAATGGCCGAGCGCGAGGCAAGCGAGCAGAGCTTTAGCGAGTCGCTCGATCAACTGATCGCCGCGGTCCGCGTGCTCTTCGCTGGCCACTGGGCACTGTTCCGTGCGGAGCTCGGTGCGATCGCACGAGATGTGCTGGTCACACTGATCGGTGCTGCTGCGGTTGTCTCACTGGTTGTGACTGCGCTGCTCGGACTTCTCATCGCACTCTTCCTGGTGTTCGGCGAAGGACTCTTCGGCTCCCAACTCTGGGGGGCGGCACATATGACGTTGATCCTCCTCTCGCTTGCAGCAGCGATCGCCTCTTCAATCTTGCGGATTAGCACGGGTCGCCGCGCGCGCGCGTTGCTGATCGCCGTCCTTGTTGCAGTTGGTGCGCTTCTCCTCACGCTGCTCCCGTTCGGTTGGGCTGCCGGTCCCGCCGCAGGGTTCGCAATCACGGTGGGGTTGATCACCCTGTTGGCCGACCTACTCGTTGGACTTTCCACCTTCAACACACAGCGATTTACGGATCGATTTATGCCCCTGGCGAGTGAGGCGGAGCTGCGCGCCACCGCGAGCGCGTTGGAAGAACTTCGCGAGGAGGCGCTCAGCGGCGTTGCCGCAGAGATCGGCGAGGCGATTGGTAGCGCCGATGCGGCAGTTGGAACGCTGCGTCGCACGGTCAGCCGAGTGGCGGAGACACTGAACCGGGCCGCAGCGCGGATTCGACCGGATCGCGGCGGTGACGCGTGAGTGACGATCAGAAGTCAGAACGAGTTGCGGCGCTCCTTGCAGCGCGCCCTCGTGTTGCGCACGAGGTTGCACAGGTGCAGCGTGCCCGAGAGGAGTCACTCAGCGGCGCGCGCGCGATTGCGCGAAGGCTGCGTCCGAGCGGCGGCCTCGGCAAGGAGCTGCGCGAACACCCGTTGCAGGTGCTCGGCATTGTGGCGGCACTCGCTCTGATTGGGTTGCGTTGGATCACCGGCGGTCGTTCACAAAAACCGCGTGGTGATGCATCGCGTGCTCCTTCAGAGGGGGCGGGCGTGGTGAGCGCCTTTGCCGCCGGACTTGCTGCAGCAGCGGCAGAGAAGGGTGGCCGCGCTGTCATTGACGCACTTCTCGACGCTCGGCCAGCGGATTCGCGTTCCGCCAGCTCTCGTACTTCGTACGCTCGGGTGGACGAAACCGGCGGGGAAGCCCATGATGATCGGGGGCGAGTGGCGAAACGGTAGACGCGCCAGCCTTAGGAGCTGGTGTCGGCAACGACGTGTGAGTTCGAGTCTCACCTCGCCCACCAACGGCGCGCAGCTTCTCCGCTATCGTTGGACGCATGAAGGTCACCTCCACGCCTGGTCCCAAGAGCAGCCTGCTCCTCGACATCGTGATGCCTGTCGACGAGGTGGCTGCCGCGATCGGCAACGCCGTGCGCCAGGTTGCGTCACGCAGCCGCATCCCCGGCTTCCGCCCCGGAAAGGCACCACGCCAAGTGGTGGAACGCTTCGCCGGACTCCCTGCGATCATGGAAGAGGCCACGGAGATCCTGGTCGAGCGCGGGTACCGAGCCGCGATCATGGAGTCGGAGACGCTCCCGTTGACGAGCCCCAAGATCGAGGCGCAACCGGCGGTCGAGGGAGTCGAGTACCGCTTCTCCGCAACGATCTCCGTTCCACCCGAAGTGAAACTTGGCGACTATCGGGGATTCAGCTTCGCGCCAACGTTCGAAGAGCCCGATGCGAAGAAGGTCGATGCGGTCGTCGACGACCTTCGCGACAGCTATGCGGTCTTGACTCCCGTGACCGATCGCGGAGCCGCGATGGGCGATTACGCGATGATCTCCTTTACCGGCTATCGAGAAGGAGACAACTCACCGATCGACGGCGCGTCGTCTGAGAAGATGCCGATCGTGCTCGGCTCAGAGCGCCTGATCCCCGGGTTCGAAGCGCAGCTTGTCGGCGCGAAGATCGGAGATGCCACCACGGTGTCGGTGACGTTTCCCGACGACTACCAGGAGGAGTCGCTGCGCGGCGTGCCAGCACGATTCGACGTTGTGATCCAAGAGCTTCGCGCACGCATCCCGCCGCCGCTCGACGACGAATTCGCGAAGCAGGTCGCACACGTGGAGGACGTCGCGGGTCTCCGTGCGGAGATCCTGACGCGGCTCAAGGCGAGTGCTGCGGATCGCGGCCGTCATGAGTTTGCCGACAAGATCGTGGAGTACGCCATGGAGAACGCCTCTGTCGACATTCCGGACCCGTTGATCGAAGAGGAGATCGACGGACTTGTGGACGAGCTGGCGCGTTCGATTGCGCGGCAGGGACTCACCTTCGAGCAGTATCTCGGAGCGGCAGGGAAGAGCGCCGAAGAGATCCGCGCAGAGCTTCGCGATCGAGGCGAGCGCCGTGCGCGAACGCTGCTCGTGCTCTCCGCGGTTGCCGGTGCGGAAGGGATCCAGGTCCCGGAGGAGCTGATCGACGAAGAGGTGCGCCGAGCGCAGCCGCAGGTCCAGGGGCAGCGGAAGCTCGAGGCATACCTTGCCTCTGAGCGCGGCCGCCGCGCCATCCGCGCATCGCTCCGCCGCTCGCTCGTCGTGGAGAAGATCGTCGAGGACTGGTTCGATGCCAACCCGAGCGCGTGGCCGAACTGGGCACCCGAGCGCCCACCGCGTCCCGTGTCGAGCGCCGATGCGAACGCCGCGGGGATCGCCACGAGCGGGAGCGCAGCCAAGGGGAAGCGTTCGCCCGCAAAGCGCTCCGCGAAGTAAACTCACCCTCCACAC
>CAXRAV010000140.1:0-2002 GCA_964228585.1 Candidatus Limnocylindrus sp.
TTCATGGTCTCAACCACCACGGTCACTGCGATGAGGAGGCCCGTGCCGCCAAGGCTCACACCGAGTCCGCCGAGATCGCCGAAGAAGGCTCCAAGCGCGTAAGGTGACACCGCAATAATCCCAAGGAACATCGAGCCGAGCAGCGTGATGCGTGTAACGACTTTGCCCAAATACTCCTCGGTCGGCTTTCCCGGACGGATGCCGGGGACGAAGCCGCCGTTCTTTCGCAACTGGTCAGCGGTTTCATCGGGTTTAAATGTGAACGCCGTATAGAAATACGTGAACGCGACCGTCAAAAGGAAGTAGAACGGAAGATAGACGATCTCGTTCTGTGGCCCGAGCGTGTTCACGATCCATGTTGCGCCAGCGGCCACCCAATCAACTTCGGAGGCGGTGAAGTAGCCAGCGATCTGCGCCGGGAAGAGCAGGATGCTCATTGAGAAGATGATCGGGATCACGCCCGCCTGATTCACCTTGAGTGGCAGGAAGGTGCGCCCACCCTGGTAAACGCGATTGCCGCGGACGCGGCTTGCGTACTCCACTGGGATGCGGCGCTGGCCCTCGGTGATCAGAATGATCGCCGCGACCGCAGCGGCTCCCAAGCCAAGGAACGCCACCAACACCGAAATATCTGGCGATGCAAGGAACTCTTGGATCGCGCCTGGGACGCGGCCGATGATGCCCGCGAAGATGATGAAGCTGATGCCGTTGCCGATGCCACGCTCGGTGACGAGCTCTCCCACCCACATGAGGAGGAGTGAACCCGTAGTGAGGATGACGATCTGCACCAGCGTCTCTGGGCTGGCAAGATCGAATGGCGTAGTCAGCACCTGCTGGCTGTTGAGAAGCGCGAGGAAGGCGTAGCTCTGGAGCAGCGCCAGTGGGACCGTCAAGTAGCGGGTGTATTGATTGATCTTGTTCCGGCCGTACTCGCCCTCTCGGCTCAGCTCAATGAGTCGTGGCACCACGCCACTCATGAGCTGCATGATGATCGATGCGTTGATGTACGGGTTCAAACCGAGACCCACCACGCTGAATCGCGCGAGCCCTCCGCCTGAGAAGAGGTCAAGTAGGCCGAAGAGTGCGTTGTCATCAAAGAAGTTGGCGAGCGCCGCAGGGTCCGCACCAGGGACTGGCACATGGCTGAGCAGTCGGAAGATGATCAGCATGGCGCCCACGAAGAGCACTTTGCGTCGGATCTCTGGTGAGCGCACCGCATTGAGCAGGGTCTCAATCACTGATCGGCTCCTCTCTCGCTCTCTCTACCGCGACGTCCGCTGTGATCAGGCTTCGGGCGAGGTCTCACTCGCTTGACCCTTTGGCGCAGTTCGTGAGGTGGACTTGGCAGCCTTTGGGGTCACCCCGACTGGTGCCGCGCTCTCGGCGGTCGCCGACTGCAGCACCTGAGTACTGCCGCCGGCCGCCTTGATCTTGGTGAGCGCGCTCTCGGTGAATGAATCGGCAAGGACAAAGATCTTCGCGGTCAGGTTGCCGCCGCCGAGCACCTTCAGTGGCTTGCCGCGGCTCTTCATAAGTCCGGCGGCTTCAAGAATGTCGACGTTGATGGTGAGTGGCGACTCGCCCTTGAGGCGGCCAGCGTCAATCCAGTTCTGGATGCGGCCAACGTTGACGACCGCCGACTCCACACGAAGCACGTTGCGGAAGCCGCGAAGCTTAGGGATGCGGATATGAATCGGCGTCTGTCCACCTTCGAACCAGGCTGGGATGCTCCCGCCGCTGCGCGAGGTCTGACCCTTCGTGCCGTATCCCGCGGTCTTTCCGCGACCCGCAGCAATACCGCGGCCCACGCGAATTCGCTTTCGCTTTGAACCAACCGCTGGCTTCAGATCGTGGAGTTTCACTTCTTCACCTTCGCCTTTGCCTTCTTTGCGTGCTTCGCATGCTTCACCTTCTTGGCGGCAAGGATCTTCGCCCCCGCTTCGGCCTCGGCGCCCGTAAGCTCCACGGCCTCTACGAGAAAGCGTACCTGACGGATCGCGCC
>CAXRAV010000141.1:0-3268 GCA_964228585.1 Candidatus Limnocylindrus sp.
CGGCGCGGCGCTCAAATCTGTGCCGAGCAACTCCCCCACCACGGCGCGGAGGCGCTGCTGAACTGGATGCTGATAGTCGTCATAGCCACGTCCATCAACACCGAGCGCCCTCGCGAGCATGAGCAGCGAGAGGTGCTGGCCAGAACACATATGCTGAAGCAGAGTGCCACTTGAGCCGCTGCGAATGGGCGAAGGACGGCCGTGCACGAGGAGCTCAACGTCGAGTTCGTAGCGCCGGACCATCTCCTCAGCTACTGCAACATGCTCCTCAGAACCAGAGTGACTTGCGGAGGAGAGCGCAAGCGCTTCACTGCTCATTTCGCCGCCGGATGACTCCACCGCCATGAGCACCGCAACCGCCGTGAAGGGCTTGATTGCAGAACGAAGCGAGATCAGTCGATCCGACGCACCGAGCGCGGCGCGCACCACTCCCCCGTCTCCAACAATGACCACGTCGCCGCGATGGTGCGCCTCAACGATCTCGCCCCGAACTACCTGAACGAGCACCGGGGCGGCGGGGACAGCACCGATCGGCGTGCCGCCCGCTGCAGTGACAGACATCAGGCGAGCCCGAGCGCGGCGTCGACCTCCGAGAGTCCGCGATCGATCACGTCAAAGGCGAAGTCCAACTCATCGTCGCTGACGTTGAGCGGAGGGTTCGTGAAGAAGCCATTCCAACGGACGATCGTGTACAGCCCGTTCGCGCGGAAGAACTTCCCGAGTGCGGCCATCTCTGGCACCGTCTCGTTGAACCCCGCGATCGGCGTACCGCTTTTCGGATCTCGTACGAGTTCCATGATCCCGAAGAGTCCGATGTTTCGGATCGGACCAACGCACGGGTGCTTCGCCTTCATTCGCTCATGGTGCGCACGCAGCTTCTTGCCACTCTCCGCCGCACGCTCGATCAAACCATCCTCTTCGTACACATCAATTGTTGCGAGCGCCGTGGCGCAGGCGAGCGGATGACTGTTGTACGTGAGCCCTGCGCCGAAGACCTTCTCGGCGAAGTGATCCGCAATGTGGCGGCGCATTCCGAGCGCACCAAGCTGCACGTAGGCACTCGTGAGACCCTTCGCCATGGTGATCATGTCTGGGACCACGCCCCAGTGATCAATGGCGAACCACTTCCCGGTGCGACCGAATCCACCCATCACCTCGTCGGCGATGAGGAGGATCCCGTAGCGGTCGCAAAGCTCGCGCATCCCCTGCATGTAGCCGTCTGGCGGAATGAGGATGCCGTTCGTGCCAACCACGCTCTCGATGATGATCGCAGCAACGGTGTGTGGCCCTTCAAACTTGAGGATCTTCTCCGTTTCTGCGAGCACTTCTGCGGCTGGGCGCGGCGCATCTGCGCCGAACTCGTGGAAGTCTGGAATACGGAAGACGCCGGGCATGCCTGGCTCCGTGAACCAGCGCCGCGGATCACCCGTCGCCGTAAGCGCCCCCGACGTACCGCCGTGATACGAGCGATATCGCGCGGCAATCTTGTGACGTCCCGTGAAGAGTCGGGCGATGCGGAAGGCGTTCTCGACCGCCTCCGCGCCACCATTTGTGAAGAAGAAGGCGTCGATGTCACCTGGGCAGATCTCGGCGAGCTTTTGGCCGAGTCGCGCGCGCGGTTCGGTTGCCATAAAGGGATTCGCATAGGCGAGCTTCGCCGCCTGATCGGTGATCGCCTTCAGCACGCGCTCATCGCCGTGACCAATGTTCGTGCACATCAGTTGACTGTTGAAGTCGAGGAATTTGTCGCCCTCGGGTGTCCAGAACCACGAGCCCTTGGCATGTTCGATGGGAATAGGGTTTGCCGCGGCCTGTGGTGACCACTCGGTCATGGTGTGGCGCTTCGAGAGAGCGACGATCTCGGCTCCGCTCATCCCGGTGCGAACGTTCACTGCCGCCATGGGACCCCCTTCGCTGCCTCGGTCAAGCGACCGCGTACGCAGAGAATACCCGCCGTTGACGCACAGCGTGCGACACTTCCGCGCTCTGCGGCACAACCGCCACCCCTGCGGCAGAATGCCGTCATGCCAATGAACATCGAGCACCTGGCCGCGCAGAAGGCGCCCGAAACCCTGAAGAACTTCATCGCTGGCCGTTGGGTCGCATCATCCTCAAACGAGACGCTCGTCGTTCCAAACCCGGCCACTGAGCAGATCCTCGCGCACGTCCCCCTCTCAAACACCGCCGACGTTGCCGCCGCCGTTGCAGGGGCTCGCGCCGCCGCCTTCGAGTGGGGCGAGATGCCACCGCCCGAGCGCGCCACCTACCTCTTCAAACTACGTGAGGCGCTGTTGGACAACCGCGAAGCGCTGACCAAGCTCGTCACCACCGAGAACGGGAAGGTCTTCTCGGACGCGGCTGGTGAGGTTCGCCGCGGGATTGAGGTGGTCGACTTCGCCTGCGGCGCACCAACGCTGCTGATGGGCCAGAACCTCGATCAGGTCTCGCGCGGGATCGATTCGGAGATGGTGCGCTTCCCCGTCGGTGTCGTCGCTGGGATCACCCCGTTCAACTTCCCCTTCATGGTGCCGATGTGGATGCTCCCACTCGCAATCGCCTGTGGGAACAGCTTCATCCTGAAGCCGTCGGAGCGCACGCCGCTCTCGTCGCAGCGCATCGTAGAGATCTGCGAAGAGGCAGGGATCCCAACGGGCGTTGTCAGCCTGGTCCACGGCGCCGTAGAGACGGTGACTGGCCTGATCAGCCACCCGGGCGTGGACGCGGTGAGCTTCGTCGGCTCCGAGCGCGTCGCAAGAATCGTCTACGAGACCGCATCGAAGAACGGGAAGCGCGTCCAGGCACTCGGCGGCGCGAAGAATCACATCATCGCAATGCCGGACGCAGTGCTCGACCAGAGCGTGCCGAATATCGCAGAATCAGCTTTCGGCAACGCGGGACAGCGATGCCTCGCAGGGTCTGTTCTCACCGTCGTTGGTGAGGCGCGCGAGCGGCTCCTCCCTAAGTTGGTTGAACATGCCGAGACGATCAAGATGGGCTTCGGCCTTGACGAAGGTGTCTCACTCGGCCCAGTCATTCGAGGCGACGCGCGTGAGCGCATCCATCGCCTCGTTGATGAAGGGGTCGCCGCCGGCGCCACAATGATTCGCGATGGCCGCGGCACAGGTCCCGCAAAAGGATTCTTTGTCGGTCCGACATTGATCAGCATTGAAGAGAACTCGCCGCTCGCGCGCGAGGAGGTCTTCGGACCGGTCCTCTCCGTCCTCTATGCGAAGGATCTGGACGAAGCGCTGCGCCTGATGGCGGAGAC
>CAXRAV010000142.1:0-5615 GCA_964228585.1 Candidatus Limnocylindrus sp.
CCACATGCGTTCACCGCGCAGCGTGACCTTGGCGCCAACTGGATTCCCTTCGCGAACCTTGAACGTTGCGATCGACTTCTTCGCCTTCGTCACGATGGCGCGTTGTCCAGTGATCAAGGCGAGGTCGCCGACAGCGGCGTCAACCGCCTTCGAGTTCGTCAGTGCCTCACCGAGTCCAATGTTCACGACGATCTTCTTGAGGCGTGGGACCTGCATGACGTTCCTGTAACCAAACTCGCTCTTCAGCGCTGGGATCGCCTCGGCCACGTAACGCTGCTTCAAGGCGCCGCTCACTTGGTGACCTCCTTGTGGGCGATCGTGGTGGCACAGCGGCTGCACTGGCGCGCCTTCTTTCCGTCCGCCGCTACTGCCATCTTGATGCGCACTGGTCGGTCGCACTTTGTGCAGACAAGGGCAACCTTCGCCAGATCAAGAGGGCTGGCGATCTCCAGGATTCCGCCCTTATCGACAGTCGGCGTCTGTGAGCCGGAGCTCATCTTCTGGCGCGGTTTCTGGTGTTTCTTCGCGATGTTGACGCCAGTGACCACGACGCGTCCAGGGTTGACGAGGCGCTCAACGGTGCCACGCTTGCCTGCATCCTTACCGCTCAGGATTGCCACGGTGTCCCCAACTCGGATCACGGTGCTGGTCTGGTATTCCGAACGCATCAGAGCACCTCCGGCGCGAGCGAGATGATCTTCATATAGTCGCGGTCGCGAAGCTCTCGTGCCACTGGCCCGAAGATGCGCGTGCCGCGCGGATTGCCGTCAGCGGCAATGAGGACGGCGGCGTTCTCGTCAAAACGAATGAAGCTGCCGTCGGGGCGCGCGATCTCCTTGACCGTGCGCACGACCACCGCCTTCACCACATCGCCCTTTTTGACGCCAGCGTTCGTAGTCGCCTGCTTCACGGCGGCAACGATCACGTCACCCACCCCAGCCACGGTTGAACGCGATCGACCGAGGATGCGGAAGCACTCGATCTCCTTGGCCCCTGAGTTGTCGGCCACGCGCAGGCGGGTCCCTGTCTGAATCACAGTGCACCCCCTTCGGCTCGCTCAAGGACTTCAACCAAGCGCCAGCGCTTGCGTGCGGAGAGTGGTCGCGACTCTTCAATGGTCACGAGGTCGCCGACCTTTGCGCTGTTCTCTTCATCATGAGCCATGAACTTGGCGGTGCGACGAATAACGCGCTTATAGACGGGGTGCTGCTGGAGGCGCTCAACACGAATCACGATCGTCTTGTCGCCCGCATCGCTGAGCACTCTGCCCGTCTGCGTCTTTCGCTGGCCCGTATGCTTCGCCGTCATATTTCCCCCTACGCCTTCTGGCTTGCCTGGCGTTCGGCCAGGACCATCAGCAGTCGCGCAATGCTCTTGCGTGACTTGGTCACAACGCTGGTGTCCTTCAGCTGGCGTGTGGAGAGCTCAAAGCGCGCCTGCCAGAGGTCACGCTTCGCGTCGGTAATCGCCTGGACGAGTTCCGCATCGCTCATGGAGCGGGCCTTCACGATATCGATCACGCCTCATCCTCCTTCGCTGGCTTCACCGGCTTCACAAGTTCTGGCTCCTTTGGCGCAGCGTCTGCTGCGACTGGCGTCTCCTCCAGCGAAGCGCCAGAGGCAACCTTCGCGAGGAACTTTTTGCCGAAGACAACATCGCCGAGGCCCGCAGCGCGCTCCAGCGTCACCGTGTTGACCGGGAGCTTCATCGAGGCGAGGCGGAAGGCCTCCACAGCATCCTTCTTCTCAATTCCCGCAACCTCAAAGAGGACGCGGCCGGGCTTCACCACGGCGACCCACTGGTCTGGTGCACCCTTACCCGAACCCATGCGGGTCTCAGCTGGCTTCTTGGTGATCGGCTTGTCTGGGAAGATTCGAATCCAGACCTTGCCACCACGCTTGAGCGAGTGGGTCATGGCACGGCGCGCCGCTTCGATCTGGCGTGCCGTCACCCAGGCGCACTCAGTGGTGGCGAGACCGAACTCACCAAAGGCCACGGTGCGGCCCGACTTCGCAGGGCCGGACATGCGTCCGCGCTGCACCTTGCGCCACTTCACTCGCTTCGGCATCAACATGGTTACGCCCCCGTTCCCGTGTTCTCGCTGATCGGCTTCGGCTTCAACACGTCCGCAGGCGCGTCGCCGCGATAGATCCAGACCTTGACGCCAATCTGGCCGAACGTGGTCGGCGCGTGATAGACAGCGAAGTCGATGTCGGCGCGCAGCGTCTGCAGTGGGAGTCGCCCATCGCGATCCCACTCTTCGCGGCTCATCTCAGCTCCGCCAAGACGTCCTGAAACCATGACCTTTACACCCTTGGCTCCCGCCTTCATCGTGCGCTGGATCCCTTGCTTCAACGCCTTGCGGAAGGCGATCCGGCGAGTCAGCTGGCCACCGATTGCAGCGGCGACGAGGAAGGCGTCGAGGTCGGGCTGGCGGATCTCCTTGATCTCGAGCTTCACCTTCCCTGCGCTGATCTCGCCGATCGCTGCGCGCAGCACCTCAACGTTCTGGCCGCCCTTGCCGATGACCACGCCTGGCTTCGCCGAGTGCACGGTCACAGTGACGTAATTGAGACCGCGCTCAATCTCCACCTTGGAGATGCTTGCAGCAGCGAGCTTCTCATCGATGAGCTTGCGGATGCGCAGGTCCTCCTGCAGCAACTTGGTGTAGTCCTTATCCGCGTACCACTGCGCGCTCCACGTCTTCGTGACGCCGAGTCGGAAGCCGATTGGATGAACCTTCTGTCCCATATCAGGCCTCCTTCGGGCTTACGGTGACGGTGATGTGTGTCATTGGCTTGTTGATGGAGAAGGCGCGCCCCTGAGCGCGTGGTCGGAAGCGCTTCAGTGTTGGACCCTCGTCGGCGCTCGCATCGACCACCCACAGGCGCTCGGCCGGAATGCCATGGTTCGCCTCGGCGTTCGCAGTGGCGCTCTTGAGGACGGAGGCAACATCGCGGGCTGAAGAGTGCGGTAGGAAGCGGAGGATCGAGGCGGCATCAGCCACCTGCTTCCCCTTGATCGCGCGCACCACGAGCTGCGCACGTCGGGTCGACCCACGCACGTACTTCGCCGTTGCCTTCACTCGGATGCTCATGAGGCGCCTCCTGGCGAACCGCCGGCAACTGCGGTGGTTCGATCAACGCGTGAGTGCCCCTTGAAGAGGCGCGTTGGAGAGAACTCGCCGAGTCGGTGCCCGACCATGTTCTCCGTGATGAAGACAGGGACGTGCTTGCGACCGTTGTACACGGCAATGGTGTGCCCGATGAAATCTGGATAGATGACGGAAGCACGCGACCAGGTCTTCACGACGCGCTTCTCATTTGACGCGTTCATGGCCTGGATCCGACCAAGGAGCCGCTTCTCGACGAAGGGGGCCTTCTTGCTTGAACGAGACATGCCTCCTCCTTCCTACTTCGCGTGTCGCGAGCGGACAATCAGCCGCTGCGTCAACTTGTTGCGACGGGTTCGTAGGCCCATCGCGCTTTTCCCCCACGGGGTCTTCGGTGGCATTCCCGTTGGTGCCTTACCTTCACCACCACCATGAGGGTGATCGACAGGGTTCATCGCAGAACCACGAACCTCTGGGCGCTTGCCCATGTGGCGCGCCCGCCCGGCCTTGCCGAGCTTTAGGTTCTCGTGGTCGATGTTGGATACCTGCCCAACGGTGGCCATGCAGGCAAGCGGGACGAGTCGCATTTCGGACGACGGCATTCGAACGGTGGCGAACTCGCCCTCCTTGGCTACAAGCTGAGCGGCGGCGCCTGCGGAACGAACCATCTGGCCGCCCTTTCCTGGTACGAGTTCAATGTTGTGAATCGTGGTGCCGAGGGGCATGCGCGCGAGCGGCAGGCAGTTGCCGAGCTTCGCCTCGGCGTTCGGTCCGGACTCAATGATGTCGCCAACCGTGAGGCCGTTCGGGAGGAGCATGTAGCGCTTCTCTCCATCTGCATAGTTGAGCAGTCCGATGCGTGCGGAGCGGTTTGGGTCGTACTCGACCGTTGCCACGCGCGCTGGGATGCCAAACTTGTTGCGGCGGAAGTCGATCTTGCGATAGAGACGCTTCTGCTCGCCACCGCGGTGACGCACCGTGATCTTCCCTTGATTGTTGCGGCCAGAACCGCGCACCATCTTCTCGGTGAGCGGCTTGTACGGGGAGTCAGTCGTGATCTCTTCGAATGTTGGCATGGTCATCCCGCGGACGCCGGCGCTGGTTGGCTTGAGTCGTCGCAGTGCCATGACTAGACCCCCTCGAAGAACTGAATCTTCTCGCCTGGGGCGAGGGTGACCACAGCCTTGCGCCACGGAGTCGTCTTTCCTGGGAAGGTGCTGCGTGCAAGGGTGCCACGTGTGGACTTCGCCTTGGTTGTCAGCACGTTGACCTCTGCAACTTTGACGGTGAAGAGGGTGGCGATCGCTGCAGCAATCTCAATCTTGGAGGCGTCCGCGTGCACCGCGAAGGTGTACTTCCCAACCTGCGACTGCAGGATGGACTTCTCGGAGATCACGGGGCGAAGCACGGTCTCGTGCGCGCTGCGGCTCATCCGTACACCTCCTGGATCGTCGCGAGTGCTGCCTTCTCCACGATGATCGTGTCGGCATTCATCAAGTCAACAAGGTTGAGCGAATCGGCACGAAGGACCGAAAGGAGTGGGATGTTCGCTGCCGACTTCACGAGCGCGCTGTCAACAGTTGGCGCGACCACGAGGACGCGTTTTCCTGCGCTGAGCGCGAGGCACATCTTTGAGATGACCTGCGTCTTTGGCGTCTGCATGCCGAACTCATCGACCACCTTGAGCGTGTCCACTTTCGCGGAGAGGGCGCCAAGGAGCGCGGCGCGGCGCATGCGCTTTGGCATGGGCGTTTCGTGGGAGCGAACCTGCGGCCCGAAGACCACACCGCCGCCCTTCCACTGCGGTGATCGTGTGGAGCCCTGTCGTGCACGACCGGTCCCCTTCTGCTTCCATGGCTTTCGCCCACCACCTGCAACGTCATCACGCTTCTTTGAGGCGTGCGTGCCCGTGCGTCGGCCAGCGAGCTGTGAGACGGCTGCCTGATGCATCAGCGCCTGGTTCACAGGGCTCGAGAAGACGGCGGGCAGCTCAACGCTCCCCACCTTCGCTCCAGCCTTTGAGAAGACGTCAACGTTCGGCATTAGATCTGCACCGACTTGCTCATTGCGACGAGCGCATTCTTGGCGCCTGGGATGGAGCCGCGGACGAGAATGAGGTTGCGCGCACCATCGCAGCGCACGATCTTCATCTTCTGCACGGTGACCCGATCAACGCCCATGTGCCCCGCCATGCGTGTCCCCTTGTAGACGCGACCCGGCGTCGTGCCTGCGCCGATTGAGCCAGGCTCGCGGTGATGGTCGGCGCCGTGCGTCTCGGGTCCGCGCGAGAAGCTGTGGCGCTTGATGGTGCCGGCGAAACCCTTCCCCTTGGAGATTCCCGTCACGTCCACCAGATCGCCTTCGGCGAAAAGGGTGACATCGAGGGTCTGACCGAGCGTCATGCCGTCGACTGAGTCACCGCGGAATTCGCGCGTCACGGAGCAGGCTGGGAGTTCACCCTTGAACTGTCCGAGGTCCGGCTTGTTCAGGCGACGCTTCCCCG
>CAXRAV010000143.1:0-2485 GCA_964228585.1 Candidatus Limnocylindrus sp.
GGCTTCGCTGAGACGTTGCAGGCGGCGGTGAAGGCGCTGCGCGCGATCGGCATGCCGCCTTACAACCTGCTCCTCCACACGGCGCCGCTCCGTGAGCGTGTGGACCTCACCTATCACTGGCACTGGGAGCTCCATCCACGCCTCCGACCGATCGGTGGGCTGGAGTTGGCCTCGGGCATCCCGGTGGTGCCGATCGCGCCCGAGGAGGCGGCGGCGGAACTGCGCCGAGCCCTCACCTAGCCCCCTGCTAGCATTCGGCGGCACCCGCGACGTGGTCGGCAGAGATCGGCCGGCGGGAGAGAGGAGACCCAGATGGCACGCATGGTCATGAATGCGGAAGAGATCCGCCGAGCCCTCACCCGTATCTCCCACGAAATCGTTGAGAAGGAGGGGACCAAGGGGCTTGTGGTGGTCGGCATTCAGCGCCGCGGCGTTCCACTTGCGAAGGTGATCGTTGAAGCGATCAAGGAGCATGAAGGCGTAGACGTTGAATACGGAACGCTCGACATCAGTTTCTACCGTGACGACCTCTCCACAATCTCCGTCGCCCCCGTTCACCGAGGCACGAGCATCCCGGGCGACATCACGGACAAGACCGTGATCCTGGTCGATGACGTGCTCTATACGGGTCGCACGATTCGCGCGGGGCTTGATGCACTCATTGATTATGGACGACCGAAGGCGATCCGCCTCGTCGCACTGATTGACCGCGGACATCGAGAGCTTCCGATCCGTGCAGATCATGTGGGGAAGAACATTCCCACCACGAGTGACGAAGTGGTTCGCGTGTGCGTGAAGGAGTTTGACGGCGACGATCTCGTGAAGGTGGAGTTGCTCGCGGAGCATCTTGCCGCGAACGAGGCGGCGGCGAAGGCGAAGGGCTGAGCACGGAGAGGCGGGAGACGCCAATGCCACCCTCGGCCGCTCCCCATCGCCACCTGCTCGATGTTGCGGGCCTCTCGTGGAGTGATCTGAAGCTGCTGCTCGGCACCACCGAGGCGGCACGTCGCATTCTGGGCTCGCCAACCGGTCGCGTGGATGCTCTGAAGGGTGTGAACGTCACCACGCTCTTCTATGAAGCCTCCACCAGAACGCGCATCTCCTTTGAGAACGCTGCGAAGGCACTCGGGGCGAACGTCAACAGTGTGGCCGTTGCCAACTCATCCGTAGGGAAGGGTGAATCACTTGTTGACACGGTGAAGACGCTCCGCGCGCTGGGGAGCAACGTGATCGTGTTGCGCCACGAGCGCGCTGGTGCGCCGTGGCTTGCTGCGCGCGTCTTTGACGGGTCTGTACTCAACGCTGGTGACGGCTGGCATGCGCATCCAACGCAGGCACTCCTTGATCTCTCGGTGCTCCTTCGCAACATTGGCGGAAAGGACGGCACGTTGAAGGGGCGCCGTGTGGCGATCATCGGGGATCTTCTCCACAGCCGTGTGGTGCGCTCGAATCTCCACACGCTGCGCGCTGCGGGGGCGGAGGTACGACTCGCGGGTCCGGCCGCGCTCACTCGTGGATTCGCTGAGGCTGCGGCGAGAGGTGGCGGCGTGACGCTCTGCGCGTCACTCGCAGAGGCGCTGGAAGGTGCAGACGCAGTGATGGCGCTGCGCATTCAGCGCGAGCGACTCGATGGCGGCGAGGTGAGCTCGTTTGAGGCGTATCGCGAAGCGTGGGGGCTGACGGAAGAGCGCATCACGGCATGCGCCGCGCGCGGGTGCGTGGTTCTTCATCCAGGCCCAATGAACGAAGGGGTGGAGATCGACCCAGACGTTGCCGATGGTCCGCGAAGTCTCATCTTGGAACAGGTTGCCGAAGGGATCCCTGTGCGGATGGCGGCGCTCTGGCGCACCCTTCGCGGCGATGCACCGTTGCCTGCACCTTCACCAGCGAAGGCGAACTCGTGAGTCGACCGCGCGCGGAACGGACGCTGCTGAAGGAGCACTGGGTTGTTGACCCCGTGAGTCGACGCGCAGGCGCTGCCACGATCGAAGTGCATAGCGGGAGGGTGGCGCGAATCGAGTGGCGCGATGGAGTGGCTGAGGCGCGCCGCGCATTCATTGAGGGGGCTGAACCAGGGCCGAAGGATCCCAAGAGACTTGTCCTTCCCGCACTCATCGACCTCCATGCGCACTTCCGTCAGCCCGGGGCGGGCGCGTCTGAAGATGTTGCGAGCGGTGAGGCTGCCGCCGTCCATGGCGGATACGGTGCGGTTGCGCTGATGCCCAACAGTGATCCAGCTGCCGATCACCCTGCGCTTCTTCGGGAGCTGACACGCACCACTGCGCCGCGTGGTGTGACCCTCATGCCGATTGCCGCCGCAACCTTCGGTCGTGCTGGTCGCACACTCGCGCCGATGGCGGAGCTCGCCGCCGCAGGCGCCGTTGCCTTCAGTGATGACGGCAACCCGATCGCCGACCCTGCGCTCTTTCGCAGTGCGCTGATCACTGCGGGCGCGCTTGATCTTCCGCTCATCGAACACTGCGAA
>CAXRAV010000144.1:0-2558 GCA_964228585.1 Candidatus Limnocylindrus sp.
CACCCCGCTCGGAGACTCCACGTTCACGATTGACTCTTCCGGCGTTGAGGCAGCCGCGGGTGAGCGGCGTGATCCGATCGAGAGCGGTTCGGAGATTGTGCTTCTTGGCGGAACCGAAGTGCTCGCGGCGGTTGAGGTGACGCTCGAGCAGCCACTCTCGACGCGCGCGACGCGCATTACACAGGTCACCGGTGCAATCACGCTCGTAGGACTTCTTGCACTCGGTGCAACGATCCTCTTTGCCACACTTGCCGCGCGCCGATTTGCGAAGCCGGTGCGACTCTTGGCGGAGACGGCGAGTGCAATCGGTGACGGTGATCTTGCCGCGCGCGTCCCGACTGGACCAGAGGTCGCCGCAAACATTGAGATGGAGGCTTTACTCGAAGGATTCAATCGCATGGCAAGCCGCCTTGAAACCACCGTTGGTGCGCTCAAGCGGGAGCGGGATCGTGGTCAAGAGCATCTCGCCGATGTCTCGCATGAGTTGCGAACGCCGCTGGCGGCGCTTCGCGCATTTGTTGATCTCCTCGACGAAGGCGGGACTGCCGACCCAGCAACGCGAAAGCGCCTGCTGAGTGAAGCGGGGCGGCAACTCGAGCGCATGGATGCGCTCACCGCCAACATCCTCGAGCTCTCACGGTTTGATGCAGGGATTGCGCGACCGGAATTCACGGAGACGGACCTTCGTTCGAGTGTCAGTGCCGCGATTGAGCAGGCGGCGGCGGGGGCACGTCGTCGTGGTGTTGCACTGGACGAGCGACTCCCGGCGCGGCGCGTGGTGATTCGACATGACGCTAATCTTGTGGGCCAGGCTGTTGCAAACCTTGTTGGGAACGCGCTGAAGTTCACACCAAAAGGTGGGAGTGTCTCCGTTGCGGTGCGACCGCTCGCGACTGGTGCCGCAACGATCACGGTGAGCGATACCGGTGTTGGCATCGCCGCAGAAGAGCTGCCTCGCATCTTTGATCGCTTCTACCGGGGCACGGAGGGACTTGCCGCATCACGAAAGGAGACACGTGCCTCTGGATCGGGCCTCGGACTCGCGATCGTGAAGTCAATCGTGGACATGCACGCTGGTCGGATTGTTGTTGAGAGTCTCCCTGGGAGTGGGACACGCTTCACCCTGACGCTCCCCGCCGATCCGCTTGCCGACGCAGATAGCGCGGTGGAGCCGACTCCCGCCACACAACCCGCCGCATCCTTGATCAGCGTTGGCCGTCGCGCAGCGGCCCTCCTCGGCGAGGTTGCGAAAACTTCACTTCGCCTACGTCGTGTTCTTCGCGCGGATTCGACATCCTCTACGCTGAGTGAGCCGCCTGCGCCCGATGGCGCTCTGCCAACGACAAAGGAGAAGATGTGAGCGAAACCCGAAAGCCAATCTCTCGACGAAGCGCGCGCCCGATCCGATTCGAACCGGAGCGATCCGAGTGGCAGCCGTGGCTTGAGAATTTAGATGATGGCGTTCCAAAGGCGAGTGCAGTCGCCGATGCGCAGGAGCCGTCTGCATCTGAGCCTCGGACAGGCTTGACCGGGCGCGCTACCGCTGGACTCCTCGCCCTCTCCATCATCTTTGGGGCGGCCGGTGGAGCGGGTGCTACGTACTTTGTTCTCGGCGGAACCCAGGGAAGCGGCGACATCGTGACGCAAATCCGTCAGACGTTGACCTCTGAGCAGTCAGCGATCGTCAACGTTGCAGATCGCGTCTCCCCCGCCATCGTCACTCTAGAAGTGACGACGGCCGGAAGTGAAGGTGTTGGCTCAGGGGTGATCTACTCCGCAGATGGATGGATCGTCACCAATCGTCACGTGATAGAGGGCGCAACCAACATTACCGTCAACCTGAAAGATGGTCGAGACCTAGTCGGCACAATCTACGGCATCGACACGCTGACCGACCTCGCGATCGTGAAGGTGGAGGCAACCGACCTTTCCGCTGCAACGCTCGGACGTTCGCGAGATATCCAGGTGGGGCAGACCGCAATCGCCATCGGCTCACCACTCGGCGTCTACACCAACTCTGTCACTGCGGGGATCATCTCCGCGCTCGGTCGACAGATCACCACCGAGTCTGGCCGACTCGATGGTCTGCTCCAGACGGATGCCGCAATCAACCCTGGGAACTCCGGTGGCGCGCTGGTTGACTCCAGCGGCGCGGTGATTGGCATCAACACCGCAATCTCCAATGAAGGTGCAGGCATCGGCTTTGCGATCCCTATTGATATCGCGCGGCCGATCATGGAGCAGGCACTCGCCGGCGTACCGCTCTCGCGTCCATGGATTGGAATTCGCTATACATCGCTTGATCGGCGTTCAGCGGCGCGGAACAACCTGCCGGTCTTCCAAGGAGCGTGGCTCACTCCGGGGACTGAGCCGGCAGTCGTCCCTGGCAGTCCCGCTGAGGCGGCCGGATTTGCCGACGGCGACATTGTCGTGAAGGTGGAGGGGGTGGCGATTGATGAGTTGCACCCGTTGCAAGATCTCCTCGTCCAGTACTCACCTGGCGCCACGATCGTCCTTGATGTGTTGCGCGGTGAGAGCGTCATCCAGCTCTCCGTCAC
>CAXRAV010000145.1:0-2370 GCA_964228585.1 Candidatus Limnocylindrus sp.
TCCGCGACAACGCTCCCATTCAGCTGGAGCGGCCAGCTCCTTCGCCGCTGTCGCATTGTCACAACCTCACGGAGTGTTGACGCGAGCTGCGCGCCAATCTCATCCATGATTTCGGCGGGGATCTGATCGCCCTCTTGCTCAATCTCATCGCGTTGATGAAACGCTCCTACCTGCTGCGCGTTGCGCTTCAGCGTGTATCGCGTTGGCGCTCCGACCGTCTCGCGCCTCCGCAGCGCCCAGCCGCGCTTGATAAGCGTCTCCGCATAATCAAGGTAGGTATCAACGATCTCTGCGACCGAGCGCTCTGGGCCGAGGCTCCACCCGTGGGGGAGGCGGGGTGTTTCTGATGTGAGAGCAGTGTACTTGAGCTCTCGTTCGCGGTTCATGCGCTAAAGCGTAGGCTCATGCGGCAGGGTCACGGCGGCTTGTACCGCGAGTCGCTTGAACTCAGCAAAACTTGAGCTGCTGGCGCCATCAGGTTCCAGATCCTCCTTGCGGAGCCAGGCACCGTCTGGCTGCAGGATCCAGCTGTTGCGATGGTCGGCGAGGAGGACGCGCAGCACCTCTTCGCAGCGGCTGATTGACGTTGGATCTAACAGCGGGAAGAGGACCTCAACGCGGCGATCAAGGTTGCGATCCATAAGGTCTGCACTGCCGGCGAACCACTCCGCACGCCCCGCAATGTTGAAGTGGTAGAGGCGGCTGTGCTCGAGGAACTCTCCAATGACCGAGCGGATGTGTAGGCGCCCCTCATGGCGATCTGGATCAGGAATCAGGCCACACATGCCACGCACGATCAGGTCGATCTTGACGCCGCGTGCCGCCGCGTCATCGAGGAGACCGATCATCTCGGTGTCAACGAGAGCATTCACCTTTGCAGCAATGTATGGGCGTCCGCCGCGCGCAGCGTCTTCCACAGCGGCGCTGATCCGCCGCCCGATTGCGTGACGCAACTGCGTGGGCGCCACGAGGAGGCGCTGATAGTCGGCATGCTTTGAGAGGCCGGTCAGATAGTTGAATAGTGCACTCAGATCAGCTCCGAACGCGTTGTCAACCGTAAAGAGGGAGAGGTCGGTATAGAGACGAGCAGTACGTGGGTTGTAATTCCCGGTAGAGAGGTGCACGTAGCGGCGAATCTCTCCACCCTCCCTTCGGGCGATCAAGGTGGCCTTGCAGTGCGTCTTGAGGCCGCTCATCCCGTAGATGACGTGTGCCCCCGCCTCTTCAAGCCTTCTCGCCCACTCGATGTTTGCCGCCTCATCAAAGCGCGCCTTCAACTCCACCAGCACGACCACCTCTTTACCTGCGCGTGCAGCTTGGATCAGATGGCCGGGGATGCTTGAAACAGCGCCCGTCCTGTAGAGCGTGGAGCGAATGGAGAGGACATCAGGGTCAACCGCCGCCTGCTGAAAGAGTCGCTCGGCACTCGCGTCAAAGCTCTCGTATGGAAAGTGCATCAGTAGATCGCCCTGCTCGATGACACGGAAGAGGTCAGCACCGCCGTCGGCCGCGCGCGGGGCCTCTGCGATCCTTGGGGGTGTGACGGGATGCCACGTGGGACTGTGGAGGTTCGGTAGCTGAAGCGCTGCGATCTCTCCACTCACCGTGAGGTCGAGCACGCCGTCAACTTCGGAGAGTGCGTCTGCCTGGAGTTCGAATCCTGCAAGGAGCAGCTGGCGTACCTCTGCGGGCGCCGATGTTTCAATCTCCACGCGCACGACCTTGCCGAAGCGGCGCTGTCGCAACTCCTCCTCAATCGCCGCAAGGAGGTCATCCGCTTCACCCTCTTCAACCTCAATGTCGGCATCTCGTGTGATGCGGAACGCATATGCACCAGCAATCTCATGACCAACGAAGAGCTGATCAATGTGTGCACGAATCAGATCCTCCAAAAGGATGGCACGACCGTCACCGATCTGCACCAGCCTTCCCAGTATCTGGGGCACTTTGACGCGTGCGAAGAAGCGTTCACCTCGCTCCGGATCGTGCAACTGCACGGCAAGCGAAAGGCTGAGGCTGCTGACGTAGGGGAACGGGTGTCCCGGGTCAATTGCGAGCGGGGTGAGCACTGGGAAGATCTCTTGCTTGAAGCGCGCTGTTAGTTTCTCTTGCGTCGCACGATCGATCTCCTCCCAGTGAACCAAGGAGAGGCCAGCGTTGGAAAGCTCGGTCGTGAGTTCGCGCCACGCACCTTGCGCCGCCAGCATCAGGAGCGCTGCGGCCTCACGAATCGCGCGCATCTGTTCGGCAGGGGAGCGGCCATCCGCACTTGCGGCCTGCACGCCAGCGTCAATCTGCTCACGAATTCCGGAGACACGGACGCCAAAGAACTCGTCAATGTTTGAGGAGACGATGCTGAGGAACTTGAAG
>CAXRAV010000146.1:0-3852 GCA_964228585.1 Candidatus Limnocylindrus sp.
TTGTAGGCGACATTGGTGAAGAGCGTTCCCGTGCCTGCACCGATCGCAGCGATCGCGTTCGGGTTCGTGGTGGGGTTGGAATTGCGCGCCACCCCAAAGACTCCAGCCTCTGCATTGAAGGCCATCAGCCGACCTGTCGATGCATCAACATAGAGCCAGATGACATCGTCGCCAAAGAAGCGCACGTCGTAGCGGCCCTCAAGGCCCGCGGGCGGCACCATCATGGCGAGGTTCGTCTTCCCTGATGCGCTCGGAAATCCGCCGCAGATGTACTTTGTGGTCCCAGCTTCGCGGTCGTGGATGCTGATCAGCATGAACTGCTCAGCCAGGAATCGACCGCTCTTCCAGCCGTCGTAGGAACCCTGTCGCAACCCGTGGGCGATCTTGGCGAGCAGTGCATTGCCGCCATACGACGATCCGAAGTGGAGGATGAGTCGCTCGTCTGCCACGGTGACAAAGTGACGCGCATCTTCTGGTGTCCCCTGCTTCAAGTCGTCGAGCGGACCCGTGATGTGCACGCCACGCACGAAGTGCGACTGATCCACCAATCCATTCAGGTGATGGACGCCGACACGGGTCATGCGAATCATGTGCAGCGCAACCACGCGACTATCGGTGAGCTCAAGTCCGGCCGCCCACGGCGTGAGAGGGGAGCCCTCTGGAGCCATCACGTATGGGATTGCATAGAGCGTCTTCCCAGCCGCGGCAGCGTGCATCAGCTCGCGCACGCGCGGCACAAGCTCACTGCTCGGTTGCCAGTTGTTGTAGACGCCACGATCGCGAGAGTCTGCCGTGGCCACAAAGGTTCGCTCTTCGGTGCGCGCCGTATCTTTTGGATGCGAACGTGCATAGATGCGGCCGCCACTCACTGGTAACACTTCGCCAGCCTCTAATGCTTCGCGCATCAGGCGCGCATCATCTCCTGCATCAATGACCTGCACCTGCGCAGCACCAACGTGATTGGCCCATTCTCGGATGAAGCGCAGGGCGGCGTCGTTGGTTAAGCCGGCGTGACTCAGCGCGATCGTTGGCTCGGTCATCCACCCTCCCTGCTGACCAGACCCTGAGACTCTGGCGCGGAAGCTGGGCTGCGTCAACCTGAGCGCGCCCCACGATTGAGGTGGTTCTCGCCGGCTACGGCGTTCCTGACTCCACCATGCCGAACTGCATCTCCGCGAGCTCGCCGTATAGACCCCCTGCGCGTCGCAACTCTGCGTGCCGACCGCGTTCAACGATGCGGCCGTGATCTAGCACGAGGATCTGATCAGCGGATGCCACGGTGCTGAGCCGGTGAGCGACCGCAATGGTGGTCCGACCACGCATCGCGCGCTCCAGCGCCTCTTGCACGTGTCGCTCGGAGACAGAGTCGAGCGCCGACGTTGCCTCATCCAGCAAGAGGATTGGCGGATCCTTCAGGAGCACGCGCGCAATCGCGAGGCGCTGCCGCTCTCCGCCGGAGAGCTTGTATCCGCGCTCTCCAACAACCGTGTCAAGTCCGAGTGGAAGTTCGCGGACGCGTTCCGCAAGAGATGCACCTTCAATCGCGCTCCAGAGTTCTTTGTCAGTCGCATCCGACTTCGCATAGGTCAGGTTCTCGCGAATCGTTGCGTGGAGCAGGTGTGTCTCCTGCGTCACGACGCCAATGACATCACCGAGCGAACGAAGTGTGATGTTTCGCACATCGTGACCGTCAATGAGAACCGCTCCCCCAGTGACGTCCCAGAAGCGCGGGATGAGATTCAAGATGCTGCTCTTTCCAGATCCGGAGGGACCCACCAGTGCCGTCAGACTCCCCGGTTCCGCGCGGAAAGAGATCTCGTGCAGCGCAAACTGGTCGTTGCGCGCCGTTGCAGGACCGTCTGGTGGACGCGGATAGCTAAACGCAACACCGCGAAGCTCAACGCCACCACGTACGCTTGACCTTCGCAACGCAATCGCGTCGGGCGCATCCGTAATCTCTGGAGAGAGATCGAGGTAGGCGAAGATTCGCTCAAAGAGGGCAAGGCTTCCGCCAATTTCAACTTGCAGCCCGAGGAGTGAGGCGAGCGGAAAGAACAGGCGGCTTTGGAGGGTTGTGAAGGCCACAATGTCGCCAATGGTCGGAGCATCTGGTGCGCTGTTTGCGGCAAGCACCCCCGCCACAAAGTAGACGAGCGCAGGGATTCCGCTGAACACCACTTGGACCACCACGCCGACCCAGCGGCCCGTCAGCGCCTGCCGAAGTTGCAGGACAGCGAGATCCCCAGAGCGAGCGGTAAAGCGCTCGGCACCCGCCTCCGCGCGGCCGAAAGACTTCGCGAGGAGTGCCCCGCCGACGGACAGATGCTCTTCGGCGATGGAGGTGAGGTCGGCGAGCGCACCTTGCACTTCGCCACTCGCCTTGCGGCGCGCTGCCGATGCGCGGGAACTGAAATAGAGGAAGATCGGTGCCACGCAGAGGCTCACCACCGTCAGCCGCCAATCAATCAGCGCCATCGCCACCAGGGTGGAGAGGACGATTGCAACGCTCGACGCAAGGTTCGCAGCTGCGTCAGAGACAACCGATTGCACGCCTGAAACATCGTTGGTGAGGCGACTCTGGATCTCTCCGGTGCGGGTCTCGGAGAAGAATCGAATCGGCATTGACTGGACGTGGGTGAAGAGCAGGTTGCGTAGATCACGCATCACAAACTGGCCAACCGACGCAGTCATCCACGATTGCGCAAGACCGATCCCGCCATTGATGATCGGCACGATCACCATCAGCGCGGCGTAAAGGCCGAGGAGGCCAATGTCTCCCTTGGGAAACGCATCATCGATCATCAGCTTCAGCAGATACGGGTTGGCGAGCCCGATGACGCTTGAGGCAGCAATGAGCGTCCCGATAAGGGCGAGTCGTCCCTGGTACGGCCGGAAGAATCGGGCCGCTCGGCGTAGGAGCGGAAGTGCCGCCCCTACCGGACGCGACGGCCCAACGAGCTCTTCGCTACCTGCGAGCGGGCCACGCCCAAATCCAGGGCCGCTCACGAATTCAGGGTTAGTAAGGGTGTGATCACGAGCACATCCTACGCGGCTTTAGCAGAGAGACCGCTCCGGAGCCAATCATCGAGACTCCGCGAACCAGCCTATGCGACGCAGGCGTCCTTCAACATCTTCACAAAACGTTGGTGGTCGACGCGATACACAACACGGCAGTTCGGTTCGCGCTTCGTTCCGCCGAGGTGATCCACGATCGTCTGCCCTCGATCGTGTCCGGTTCCGAGCGAGATCTCCACGCGAAGGTTTGCCTCCCGCGTCACCATGTCCGGCTCGATCGCAACCGCCATCGCAATCGGATCAGGGAGATCGAACCCGTTGAGCTTGGTCTCCGTGCGACAAACGTCTCGCAGGACGCGCTGAGGGTCCACGCAGGATTCGCCGAGCGGACCGAGGGCGCGCATCTCCGCAGCGAGATCGTCTGGAATCACTGCATCTGCAACGGAGACATCCCAGCCGACCATCTCGAGCGGCATCCCTGATTCAAAGACGATGTGTGCAGCTTCGGGGTCGACCCAGAAATTGAACTCGGCGAGTGGTGTCACGTTGCCTGGAAGGACGCCGGTGCCGCCCATCATCACGCAGCGGCGCACCCACGAGGCGAACTTCGGTTCGGCGCGCACCGCAAGCGCCACGTTCGTCAGTGGCCCGAGTGTGACGAGATCCATGGTGCCTGGAGCGGCACGGAACGCTTCAATCATCTCGTGCACGCCATTCGTGGATGTTGGAGTTCGGCCGTGCAGAGGAAGACCAATGTCGCCCATCCCGTCGCTCCCGTGCACGTTCTGCGCCGTCACGAACGTGCGCACGAGCGCGCGGTTGGCGCCTGCGTGAATC
>CAXRAV010000147.1:0-2222 GCA_964228585.1 Candidatus Limnocylindrus sp.
CTCTTGAGGAGTGCCGTGCGGTGGATGTGGAGCGCCAAGTCACGATCGCCGAGCCTGAACCAGTCGGGCGCCCCAATCTTGCCGAACTGTTCGAGTGCGTTCCAGGTCTCGCCAGCGAGTCCCCAGCCGCGTTCGCGATCGCCGAGTCCGGCGAGGGTGTACAGAAGCGTGTCGTGATCTGGGCAGATGGTGAGGCCATGCAGCTCAAAGTCATCTCCCGGGTTGGCGATGATGCTCAGCGCACCCTGTGGGAGTGCGCGGTAGAGACCGTCGGCAAGCTTTGCGCCTCCAACCCCACCAGCGAGGAGTGCTACGCGCGGGCTCACGCGGTGAGGCCGGGGAGCACCTCACGGCCGAAGGCTTCGGCCCACTCGACCTGATTGCGGCCGACGTTGTGCAGATAGATCTTGTCGAAGCCCATATCCAGGTAGCGTTGGATGGTCTTCTGGTGCTTAGCAAGATCGCTGGAGATCAGCATGCGGCCGGTGAAGTCCTCTGGGCGAACGAGCTTGGCCATCTGCTGGAAGTCGGCGGGGTTGCGGATGTCTTGCTTCGGGAACTTCATCCCGCCATTCGGCCACTCGCGCATTGCGTTCCGAAGCGCCTCTTCGTCGGTTGGTGCCCACGAGAGATGTAGCTGCAGGATCTTCGGCATCGCGTCTGGGTTCTTCCCTGCGGCGCGCGCTCCTTCGGCGAACTTGTCAAAGACGGTCTGGATCTTCTCATCCGCCGCGCCGACGGTGATGATTCCATCGCACAGTTCACCGGTTTTCTTTGCGGTGATCGGACCCGCCGTTGCCACGTAAATCGGTGGCAGCTCTGCAGGGAGTGTCCAGAGTCGGGTGCTCTCCAGCTGGTACCAGCGGCCAGCGTGCTTCACATCCTTCCCAGTGAAGAGCTTGCGGATGATCTCAATCGCCTCAAACATGCGCGCAATGCGCTCGCCAACCTCCGGCCAATAGCCTCCAACCACATGCTCGTTGAGTGCTTCACCGGAGCCGAGCCCGAGCCAGTGTCGCCCTGGGTACATGGCGGCGAGCGTCGCAGAAGCCTGTGCCACCGTTGCTGGGTGCATGCGCCATCCTGGGCAGGTGACCCCTGGACCGATGTCGCCCTTCGTCTTCTCTGCAAGGAGCGTCATGACGTTCCAGACGAACGGCGCGTTCCCTTGCTCTGGCACCCATGGCTGGAAGTGATCCGCAGCCATCACGCCGCTCATCCCTGCGCGTTCAGCGGCAACGGAGTAGTCGACGACCTCTTGCGGGCCGAATTGCTCCAGCATTGCGGCGTATCCAATCTTCGCTGATCCGCTCCTCACGTTACGAACCTTTCGCGGTGCGCTTCGCGCCTGGGTCGCCGTCGGCGAGGATTGTGGTCGGAGATAGTTCAAAGCCGATGCGCGTCTGTTTCTTGAACTCGGCGATCCGCTCGGCGAGAACTTCTGGAGTCGCGCTATAGCGCGCGGTGATCTTTGCCATCTGCGCCTGTGCCGCCGCCTGGTCATCAATGATGTGCACGCGCCCAAGGATCTGGACGTAGTTGTATCCCTCTTCGATCATGATCGAAACGCGTGGATCGCGACGAAGGTTTGCCGGCCACCGCCGACCCTCGGCGCTGTTGAAGAGGATGCGCTCGCCCTCAAGGGCGTACCAGACCACCGCAGAGAACGGAGCGCCATCCGCGTTCACCGTCGCGAGCGTGGCGAAGTGGGGCCGTTCAAGGAAGGCCCTGATTGCGGGGTCTTGAAGCCGCTCTGCGCTCATGAGGCGTACGCTACACCGTACGGTGCCCGCCGTCTCTGGCGGGCCGAGTAGTTGCGGAGGCAGCATGGCTCAGATTCACCTGCACGCCGAGAGTGGCGATTACGCTCCAGTCGTTCTCCTGCCGGGCGACCCGAATCGATCGAAGAGGATCGCAGCGCGATTCGATGGCGGTCTGGAGAAGGCGAAGCTCGTCAACGAACACCGTGGTCTGCTCGGATACACGGGCACGGTCAACGGCGTCCCCGTGAGCGTGCAGACAACTGGGATGGGCACTCCAACCACCTCCATCGTCGTTGAAGAGTTGCTCAATCTTGGCGCAGAGACCTTCATTCGCGTGGGTACTTGTGGTGGCTTCCTGCACCTAGAAACAGGTGACGTGCTAGTTGCGTCTGCAGCGGTGGCCAGCTCTGGCATCGGCCCGATTCTCGGGTTTAATGAGCCGACGGCACCAACCGCAGA